>DKNS01000060.1 GCA_002469765.1 Flavobacteriales bacterium UBA7382
CTGCCATCAGCGAAAGACTACAAGCGTCTCGGAGAAGGCAACACCGGACCCAACACAGGCGGGATGGGCGCCATCAGCCCTGTGCCTTTCATGGACGCAGAATTCCATGAGAAAGCGCTAAACCAAATCATCATCCCCACAGTGAAAGGCCTCGCGGCGGACGGCATTTCATACAACGGGTTCATCTTCTTTGGGTTGATGAAGGTGGGTGGAGACCCTTACGTGGTGGAGTACAATTGCCGCATGGGCGACCCTGAAACCGAGGTCATCATGCCGCGCATCCAATCCGATCTGCTTCACTTGTTCGAGAACATGGGGGCCGGATTGCTCAGCGAATACCACCTTCAGGTTGATCCTCGAACGTGCAGTACGGTGATGTTGGTTTCGGAAGGCTACCCTGGTCCTTACCCCAAGGGGAAGACCATCAAGCTGCCAGAGCAGATCGACAAGGATGCACTGCTTTTTCACGCTGGCACGTCGACGAGCCGCGGAAACGTGGTGACCGCTGGGGGGCGTGTGTTGGCGTGTTCAGCCATGGCGGCGACACCAGAAAATGCAGTGAAAAAGAGCTATGGGTTGGCCGATTCCATTTCTTTTGCTGGCAAGAGTTGCCGCAGGGACATTGGCCAGGACGTCATTTGAGACGCCCCAATGATCACATGATGGTGCCGTCTTGTTTGGCGCGGGCGTTGTACTTCGACTGAAGACGAAGCCAAAACGCAAGGCCTGCGAGGCCCAGTGCAATCACACCCCAGTTGAACATGTCACTGATGGGCAGCAACAAGGTTTGGAAAGTCCATTCGATGAACTGGGCGAGGGGGTTGATGAGGTCTTGGGTGTTCATGTCTGCGAAATTGCACAGCGAAAATACACAACGCCTTGAAGAGTTCTGAATCCATTGTGGACGAACGTGGGAAAATGCGGTGTAGAAGGCATGCCTATGCGCATGACAATGCCGAACTTCGCGTCATGAAAATTGGTGTCGTCACGTTCCCCGGTTCCAACTGCGACATGGACATCGTCCACGCCTTGGGCCAAGACCTCGGATTTGATGTGGTGCAACTCTGGCACAAAGACCGCGACCTGCAGGGGTGTGAAGCGATCATGCTCCCCGGGGGTTTCAGCTACGGTGACTACCTGCGCAGTGGTGCAATTGCTCGATTCGCTCCCATCATGGAAGAGGTAATCGCCTTTGCCAACGATGGGGGTCGTGTGATGGGTGTGTGCAATGGGTTCCAAATTTTGTGCGAGGCTGGCCTTTTGCCAGGGACCTTGCGCCACAACGAGAGCCGCAAATTCGTCTGCCGAAATGTGCACCTCAAGCCCGTATCTCGGACAGCTGCAGTGTCCGCAGGGTGCGACAACGATGCGCCGTTGATGATTCCCATCGCACATGGCGAGGGCAACTACCACATCGACGACGCCGGCTTGAAAGCACTGCAAGACAACGACCAAATCCTCTTCCAATATTGCGACGAAGACGGTCACGTCAATGCCATGAGCAACCCGAACGGGTCGATGCTCAACATCGCGGGGGTTTGCAACGAAGGGAAGAACGTCTTCGGCATGATGCCGCACCCAGAACGGGCTTGCAGCGACGACCTGGCCAACTCCGACGGCCGAGCCATTTTGCTCGGTTTGGCTGCGCAGGCGCTGGCTTGACGTCTTTATGGTCGGAAAGGAAACACGAGGGGGTTAGATTTGTTACATCCCCTCAACCAATGATTTGATTTCTATGGACGCCTACGACGCCGGCCCACTCCTCTCGCAAATCGAGCACCCCTCGGACTTGAGGTCCAAGTTCAAGCCTGAAGAACTCCAGCAGGTCGCGGACGACGTTCGTCAATTTATTGTGGATGTGGTCTCTGAGAAAGGGGGGCACTTCGGCGCAAGCCTTGGAGTGGTGGAATTGACAGTGGCTTTGCACTACGTGTTCAACACACCCGAAGACCAAATCGTGTGGGACGTCGGACACCAGGCGTACGGCCACAAAATCCTCACCGGTCGCCGCAAGGAATTCCACACCAACCGCCAGTACCAAGGCATGTCTGGCTTTCCCAAGCGGAGCGAAAGTGAATACGACACCTTCGGCGTGGGGCACAGCAGCACGAGCATCAGCGCCGCCCTCGGCATGGCCGTGGGCAGCCGCCACAACGGGGCCAAGGACACCCAGCACGTGGCCGTCATCGGCGACGGCGCGATGACAGCTGGTTTGGCTTTTGAAGGCCTTAACCATGGTGGCGCAGAAGACACCAACATGCTTGTGGTGCTCAACGACAACTGCATGTCCATCGACCCAAACGTCGGTGCGTTGAAGGACTACCTCACCGACATCACCACCTCGCACACCTACAACCGCGTCAAGGAAGAGGTCTGGGAATTGTTGGGGCGGATCAGCAAGTTTGGGCCCAACGCCCAAGCCATTGCCCAGAAAGTGGAGCACGCCATCAAAGGGGCCGTGCTGAAGCAGAGCAACCTGTTCGAGTCGCTCAACTTCCGATACTTCGGCCCGGTGGATGGACACGACGTGGAGTACTTGACGAAGGTGCTCGAGGACATCAAGGACATTCCTGGCCCCAAGTTGTTGCATGTGGTCACCCGCAAGGGCGCGGGATATGCGCCATCTGAGGCGGGCAGCCCCACCAAGTGGCATGCGCCGGGGTTGTTCGACAAGGTGACTGGTGAGATTTTTAAATCCCCCGACACCACCCCAAAGCCCCCCAAGTTTCAAGATGTATTTGGGCGCAGCATCATTGAACTGGCCAAAAAAGACCGACGAATTGTGGGCGTGACACCAGCGATGCCTAGCGGGTGCAGCTTGAAATTCATGATGGAAGAAATGCCCGACCGAGCCTTCGACGTGGGCATCGCCGAGCAGCATGCGGTGACGTTCAGCGCGGGCATGGCCACGCGAGGGTTGGTGCCTTTCTGCAACATCTACTCCTCGTTTATGCAACGGGCGTACGACCAAGTCATCCACGACGTGGCCATCCAAAACCTCCACGTGGTGTTCTGCCTCGACCGAGGTGGCCTCGTAGGGGCCGATGGGCCGACCCACCACGGGGTGTATGACTTGGCCTACATGCGTTGCATCCCCAACTTGGTGGTCAGTGCCCCCATGGATGAGCAAGAGCTTCGCAACCTCATGTACACCTCTTCCCAGGAACACAACGGTCCTTTTGTTATCCGCTATCCACGTGGCACTGGCTCCATGGTCGATTGGCAAACGCCGTTTGAAAGTGTGGAAATTGGACGTGGACGGCGTCTGCGCAACGGCGACGACGTCGCGTTGCTCAGCATCGGCGCCATCGGCACTGAAGTGGCAACCGCGGCGGAGAAACTTGAGATCCAAGGTGTGTCCGCAGCGCATTACGACATGCGGTTTGTGAAGCCCTTGGACGAAGTGCTGCTGCACCAGGTGTTCAGCCGCTTCAAGGACGTCATCACTGTCGAGGATGGCTGCGTCCAAGGTGGCATGGGAAGTGCTGTCACCGAATGGGCCATGGAACAGGGCTACGCGTCCAAGGTTGTCCGGCTTGGCGTGCCCGACCGGTACATCGAGCACGGCACGCAAGCTCAGCTCTACGCCGAGTGCGGCTACGACACCGAGGCCATTGTCGCCAAGGCCGTCGACATGGTCCAAGCCCGCGGTGCAGAAAGCGCCGACGAAGGGCTTCGAATTGCGTGAAGACTGAATTGGGTCTGGTGACCCCGTGATGTAGCTTCGGGACATGGAAGAGCCTCTGGTCAACCGTGTCCAAGAAAGTGGTCTGATTCAACTCGATTTGAGCCGAGAACTCCAGCCCCGTCCCGTGGACGAGGTGGACGTGTCTCAGTGGCTGGACCAAGGATTTGTCCTGCGGGAAAAAGACTTCCGAGACAACATCAAGCGCTGGGACGCCTCCGTGCACGCCGGCCACCTCGTGGCGCTCCATTGCACCACCGACGCCATTTTGCCCGATTGGGCATGGATGTTTGTGGCCCAAACGCTCCACGAGGCTGGATCGCAAGCCATGGTAGGGTCCAAAAAGGACGCGATGCAACGCGCATGGCAAGACGCCGTGCATACCCTCGACGTCGAGGCGTACCGTGGCGAGCGGGTCATCGTCAAAGGGTGCGCCACAGCAGGCGGTCCCAACACCTTGGTGGCCTTTACGCAACATCTTGGCCCAGTCGTCAAGTCCCTCATGTTCGGCGAAGCCTGCAGCGCCGTACCCATTGTCAAGAACCGCCTCGCATGATCACCCCTCCTTCAGACAAGAAGCTCTTCCTGATCGACGCCTACGCCTTGATTTTCAGGGCATATTACGCATTCATTAAAAATCCGCGCATCAATTCCAAGGGCATGAATACGTCCGCGGTCTTTGGCTTTACCAACGCCTTGCTCGAGGTGGTGCGCAGGGAAAAACCAACGCACTTGGCAGTGGTGTTCGACCCTCCTGGGCCCACCCTCAGGAACGAGCAATTCGAGGACTACAAAGCCAACCGAGACGAGACCCCCGAGGACATCAAACTGAGTGTCCCGTGGATCGTGAAAATCCTTGGAGGGATGCGCATCCCCGTGTTGCAAGCCCCAGGATACGAGGCAGACGACCTCATCGGATGTTTGGCCAAACGTGCCGAGAAAGAAGGCTTTGACGTCTTCATGATGACACCGGACAAGGACTTCGCCCAGCTGGTGAGCGACAAGATCCGCATGTACCGTCCTGGCCGAGGAGGCAACCCGCCCACCGTGTGGGGTCCGGACGAGGTTTGCGAGCGATACGGCTTGAAAGATCCCACCCAAGTCATTGACCTTCTGGGCTTGATGGGCGACTCGGCCGACAACATTCCTGGCGTGCCCGGGGTCGGTGAAAAAACCGCCATCAAGTTCCTTCAGGCTTATGGCTCGATGGAAGGGTTGTACGACAACTTGGACGAGTTGAAAGGCAAAATGAAGGAGAAGGTGGAAGCCAACCGTGAGTTGGCTTTTTTGTCTCGCGAGCTCGCCACCATCGTCCTCGACATTCAGTTCGATGAAAATTTCGCGGACATGGAGATGTCGGCGCCCGACAACACCACCTTGGGTCCCCTGCTCGAGGAGCTCGAATTCCGCACCTTGTCCCGTCGGCTGCTGGGAGAATCGGCCTCGACGGACGCTGCACCAGCCAAAGCCACGGCCGCAGCCTCCGCGGCCGATGGCGACGATTCCGAGGGCCAGCTGAGCATGTTTGACGCAGCCATGGAAGTGGCCCCCTCCGTCTCCACCCTGGCCTCCTTGGACGAATCCAACGTGGAGTACAAGTTGGCGGACACTCCAGACGCGTGGGCCAACCTGGCCCACGCCTTGTCCGAATCTGGACGCTTCGCCTTCGACACCGAAACCACAGGGTTGGACGCCATGGCCGCCGATTTGGTGGGCATGTCCTTCAGCCACAAGGCCGGCGTGGCTGCCTACGTGCCTGTCGACGCCACCACCTGGCCAGAAATTCGATTGGCATTCAAGCCTTTGTTGGAATCGGCGAACACAATCATCGTGGGCCAAAACCTCAAGTACGACGGCAAAATCATGGCGCGTCACGGGGTGAACTTAACCCAAGCCCAGCTGGAAGACACCATGGTGGCCCACTACCTGCTTGAGCCTGACCAACCACACGGCATGGACGCCCTCGCCCAATCGTTCCTTGGCTACCAGTGCATCCCCATCACCTCGTTGTTGGGCAAGAAGGGCAAGAACCAAAAGAGCATGGCCGACCTGCCCCCTGCCCAGGTGGTCAACTACGCTTGCGAAGACGCCGACATCACACTTCAACTCGCCGAAGTGCTGCTGCCGAAATTGGCCGACAGCAACGTGATGACGCTGTACAAGGAAGTGGAGATGCCTTTGCTCTCAGTGCTGATGAACATGGAGCTCCAGGGCGTGGCCTTGGACACCGACCACTTGTCGGCCTTTAGCATAGAATTGGCGACCCAATTGGATGCCTTGCAATCGTCTATTCAGGCCCATGCCGGGACCCCATTCAACGTTGATTCACCCAAGCAGTTGGGCGACGTGCTGTTCGACCACCTCAACATTCCTGCCAAGGTCAAGAAAACCAAAACCGGCCAATACCCAACCAGCGAGGCCGTCCTGAGCAAACTGAAGGACGCCCACCCCATTGTGTCGGAGGTGTTGGAGTACCGAAAGTTGAAGAAGTTGAGATCCACCTACGTGGAGCCGCTTCCGGCGCTGGTCCACCCCGACACAGGAAGGGTGCACACCACCTACATGCAAGTGGTCGCGGCCACCGGGCGCTTGAGCAGCAAGGACCCCAACCTCCAGAACATCCCCATCCGCACCCCTCAAGGCCGCGAAATCCGAAAGGCCTTTGTGCCAAGTTCAGAAGACCGCGTGCTCGTGGCGGCCGACTACAGCCAGGTCGAGCTCCGGATTGCCGCAGCCATGAGTGGCGAACGTGGGCTCATTGAAGCGTTCCAACAAGGGGAAGACATCCATGCAGCCACGGCAGCAAAGGTGTTCGGGGTGGAACTCGACAGGGTCACACGCGACCAACGCAGCCAAGCCAAGGCCGTCAACTTTGGCATTCTATATGGCCAAGGTGCGTTTGGCCTTGCGGAAACGCTCGGCATCCCCCGCCGTGAGGCCAAAGGCATCATTGAAGCTTATCATACCCAATTCTCAGGATTGCAGGCCTTCACACAAGACTGCATCGCCAAGGCCAGGGAGGATGGGCAAGCCACCACGCTGATGGGGCGTCACAGGCCCTTGCCCGACATTTCCAGCAACAACGCGGTGGTGAGGGCCTTTGCGGAGCGCAACGCCGTCAACACACCCATCCAGGGCTCGGCGGCAGACATCATCAAAGTGGCCATGATTGACGTGGCGAGTGCGCTTGAAGGCATGGACAGCAATCTCATCATGCAGGTTCACGACGAATTGGTGGTGGATGCGGCGGTTCACGAACTCGACGACGTGAAGCAGCTGTTGGTGACGTGCATGGAGCGAGCCGCGAAGTTGGAGGTGCCCTTGGAGGTGGAAGTCTCTCACGGCCAGACCTGGCTCGAAGCGCACTGACCCTGGTACACAATTTGGCGTGCAGAACTTTTTGAGCGCACGTGCATACACCTGGAACGATCCTCCAAATTCGTACCAACCTGAAACGCATGAACAAGCTTCGCAACACCCTGTTCCTCGGTTTGGCAGCCGGCATCTTTGCCTTGACCAGCTGCGGGGAACAAAGCAATCCCATCACATCTGGGGATTCCCTGTCTGAAGGCGCTTCCGTGACCCAACGGACCACGCGCTTGAAGAAAATTTTCCGTGCGGCCCCCACACCCATGGAGACAGCCCGCATCGTCCAGAAAACCGGTGCTCAGTTCTCGCAGGAACACCTGCACTCTGCCTTGGCAGCTTCGAATTACGTCACCGCAGACCGCCAAGCGATCAACTTGGGGGTATACGGCGCGGACCTCAGCTACGCCACCATCTTTGAAGAGAACGCCATCAGTTTGACCTACCTCGAGGTGGTCAAGAGCCTTGCCCGAGACTTGGGGGTGGGCGATGTCATTGGCGACGATTTGTTGAGCCGCGCTGAAGAGAACCGTGCGCGCCAGGATTCCTTGGTCGCCATCGTCTCTGAGGCTTTCTTCAACATGAACGAGAAACTCAAGTCCAACGGCCAGGAAGACCTCAGTGGCATGCTCGTGGCTGCAGGGTGGGTGGAAAGCCTCTACCTGGCCACGCGCCACACCGATCAAGCCAACGAAGAACTCCGGACACGCATCGCCGAGCAGAAGTTGGTGATGGAGGACGTATTGGACTTGGTGACCAGCTACGAGCAATCGCCTGAACTCAAGGCCATGGTTGCCCAGCTGCAGCCAATTGTGACTGCCTTTGAAGCGGTCGAAAAAGAAGAAGCCAACAGCAACGTATCCAAGAGTGGAGGCGCCCTCATTATTGGAGGTGGCCCAAGCTACACTGCGAGCGAAGAAGTGCTCTCTCAAATCACCGAAGCCGTGGGCTCGGTGCGTAACGAACTCATCAAGTAAACGCCATGAATCCATCGATGAAGCACCTTTCCC
Organism: Flavobacteriales bacterium UBA7382; assembly: GCA_002469765.1. Lineage (GTDB taxonomy): Bacteria > Bacteroidota > Bacteroidia > Flavobacteriales_D > Sanyastnellaceae > UBA11663. The sequence goes on from DKNS01000060.1 coordinate 8,062, forward strand.
TTTGCATCGCCGTTCTGTCGTTGCTCTCAGCCACGGCATCCGCGCAATGCCGCACCTTCACCAAGCGCAACTGCCTTCCTGTGTTGGAGGGGTACGCCCAAAACGACAACTACAACTCGGCCGTTCTCATTGCAGGGGACGAAGCTGAATTGAGTGTCACCTTCTTGCCATCCACGGAGTACCGTGTGGCCGTGTGTGCCCACCCCGTCTTGGGAGAGGTCACATTTGACATTCTCGACCAACAAGGCATCCGCATCTGGAGCAACTCCAACGGCGAAGACCACGTGGACTTCAGCTTGCAGCATGCCCAACGACTTCGTTTCCAGATCCAAGTCCCCGACACGGACGCTGCCATCTTGCATGAAGGCTGTGTGTCGCTCTTGGTCGGAAGCAAAGATTGAGTCCTTCCTTCCTAACCTGCAGAAGCGAAAAGGCCCGCCAGTTGGCGGGCCTTTTTTGTGTCTCATGGGTTGCAGCTCAGCGAACCACCCAACGCCAAACGCGTTGAGGACCGTCTTGGGCCGCAAGGTGAAGCAAGTACATCCCAGGTGTGGTCGGAGCCGACAACGTCCAGTCCTGCGTCCCCGAAGCGCACCACTTACGCTCGGTGCGAACCATCCGGCCGGACACGTCTTGAAGCGTGACCATAACCTCTGTGGGCGTCCCGAGATTGAAAGCGATGGTCGACGTTGAGGTGGTGGGGTTGGGGGCCAGCACCCACGATTCAGGTCGGCTTACATCGGCCAAATCCATGGTGCCGTTGCCAAACGCCGTGATGTTGATGTCGTCGAGGTAAATGTTGTTGCCCAAGCGGCTCTCGAATTCGAATTGCACCCGGAAGAACTCAGTGAGGTATTCCTCGTTGTCCAAGACTATGGTGAATTGCTTCCACTCTTCAGGACCGTTGGGCGTGAAGGGGAACGGCGTGGGATCGGCCGACGGCAAATCCATGAAGCCACGGTGCATTCGGCGAAGGTCCCAGTCGTTGCCGCAATCTCCTGTCACACTGACGCGCAGGCGGTCGTCGGTCTCGTCCTCCTCGCTGGTTCCCTTGTGGGCGTAGGCCCATTTGTAGCTAACGTGGATTTCCTCCGCCTGGCTCATGTCCATGGTGGACGAACGCAAGAAATCGTCGTTGAACTCGATGCTGTTGGTCCAGTTCTCGATGGTCATGCACCGTGACCCTGACGCCGACGCGGCGGTGGTGGTTTCCCAAGTGCCATCCATCAACACGTCTTCAATGAACCAATCCTCCGAAGGGAATTCTGCCGCCTCGAAGCCCTGTAGCATGGGCAGGTCCATGTCTCCGGCGTCCAACACCACCACTGCACCCTCGAAAGTGTCGCTGGTCTCTCCCCCTTCGTTGGAAATCGTGAGCTTCACATCGTAAATGCCAGGTGCGTCGAATGTGTGGTACAATTCCCCCTCGCCAGTTTCTGTGGTGCCGTCTCCAAATTCCCACGTCCATCCGGTCACCCCATGGTAACTCTCATCGGTGAATTTCACGCTATCTCCAACGCAAATCACTTGGCGGTCACTATCGAACTGCACAGCGCACAAATTGTCGGGCCCGGCGACACCCGTGGCCTGCAAATTGGCCTGGGTGGAAAGTTGGTTCCTCTGGGCGGTGGTGGAGAGCGCCGCGGTGCGCATGCGCTGCTTTTGACCTAGGGTAAACATGTGCCCACAGTAACTGTACTCCATGTAATTCTGGACGTTGTCCAAGGACCCACAACTTTCGCCATTGACGTCGCACGACGTCCAACCCAAGGTGTTCGGGGTGTCGTCCACCAAGTCGTCTTCGTCGCAGTTGTCAGGTTGGCCAGGATTGTTGCTGTTGCCCCAGGGGTGACGAAGGTTGAGCCAGTGTCCCACCTCATGCGTCAACGTCCGAGATCGGAAGACGTTGGCAGTACCTATGCTCCCGCAGTAGGTGTGCTGAAGTACGATGCCGTCCATGTCGGAGTTTTGGCCTCCCGCCACGGAACCTGGATACAAGGCGTATCCCGCGGCGCCGTTGGCATACTCGCAAACCCACACATTCAGGTACTTGTTGCGCGGCCATTGGATGAGGGCCTTCATCTCAGAATCCCCCACGTAAGTCAACTCATTGACGATTCGGTTGAAACCTGGGTGGCAGTTGCCGTTGGGGTCTTTTTGGGCCAACCGAAATTCAACCTCCACGTCGGCCACCAGGTCCGCGAAGTCCGGGTACACTTGGCTTGTGCCTTCGTTCAATGCACGGAAGTTGGTGTTCAAGACGTCCACGGCGTCGTGGATTTGGGCGGCTGAGATGTTTTCAGGGCCATTGAAGTGGATGATGTGGAACACCACTGGGATGACCAACACCTCGGCGCGATCGCCCGCCAATTCACCCTGCTGGGTTTCCAATTCCAGTTGACGCTCGGCTTCCAAGGCCGCCCCGCGGGAACCGGGCCTCAGCGCGAAAAGCTCGGCATGGGCGTCGTGCAATCCGCAAGGATGGGTCCCCAAGGTCGTGCTGTTTTGCGCCAACAAGGTGGTTGGCAACCATCCGCACGCCATGATCAGGGCGAGCAACAACGAGGTGGACTTCAGGGTCATGGGTGTGCTTTCTTACAGGGCCATGAATTTACGCAATTCCCCATCGAGCTTCGGCACATCCGTCGCAGGATGCGTCAGGGACGCTCCAAACGGATGCCCACGTCTGAGAGGTCAGTCATCGGATCTGTGCGCATCCCATGCGTCACTTCCAAGAGGTAACGTCCTTTAAGTGGAAATTGAATCCCCTGCTCAATCAGAAACCTTTGGTCTACGAGGTCCCCAAACCCCGAACCTCTCCACCGCCCGAGCTCGTCTGCCAACGTGCAGTCGATCGTGTCCGTCCGAGATTTTCCATTGGGAAAACGATACGTCAAAAAGAGGTGCAAGTTGGAGTACGGGTAGTCCTGTCCGTGGCGAACGTCCAGCATCAGGTCGTGCCTGGACAAGGTGTCGTCCATGTCCCATTGGAAGCGCAGAACGTCCTCCGACTTCCACCCGTCAAGCGGCACTTCTTGGCTCTCCGCCACCACCGGTGGCGTGCCACAACTGGACATCCATACCGTCAGAGCTAGTGTCGCCCAAGCGGTCCTTGCGGTCATGAAGACGCGCCGTTGGATGGCTGGCCCTCACCACCTGCACCTTGGCCACGGCTGCGGTTCCGGTTGCGGTTTCTGTTCCTGTTCCGGCTGGGCTTTTTGCCGGCGGAATCCTTGCCACTTTGGGCGTTGCCCGCGGGCTTATTCTCTTTGCCTTGGCCTGAAGACTGATCCCCTGACTTGCCCCTTGGCTTGCGCTTGTTGCGCCGCTGCTTGCGTTTGGCTTCATCGAATCGTGTGAGGCTTTCCTGACCCACGACGTTGCCAAAAGTGCTGTCCACTTCGTCGACCTCTTCCTCAATCTCGTAGGACGCCAGCGACCCAACCACCTCTCCTTTTTCGGAAGCTGCGATCAATTCTTTGGCGTCTTCAACGTTCATCGCGATCGGAGAGGATCCGGGCTCGCCCAGTTGGAGGAAGTACACCAAACGTTGGAAGATGTCCATTTTGAACACCACCGCCTTGCCCTTCGGGGTTCGGATTTTGGCGTTGGGGGAAGGGAAATCCTTCACCGCATCCACATATTGGTCCAATTCGAAGTTCAAGCAGCATTTCAGCTTGCCGCACTGCCCGGCCAATTTGCCCGGGTTCAAAGACAACTGCTGGTAACGCGCCGCGCCGGTACTCACGGACCGAAAATCCTTAAGCCAAGAAGTGCAGCACAATTCACGGCCGCACACCCCAATGCCTCCAATGCGGGCGGCCTCTTGGCGGGCGCCAATTTGACGCATGTCGATGCGCACGTCGAAGGTGCTCGCCAATTCGCGGACCAAATCACGGAAGTCCACGCGCTGTTCCGCGATGTAATAGAAGGTCGCACGACCATTGTCCCCTTGGTACTCGACATCGGACAACTTCATGGATATGCCCAGGCGACGGATGATCTGACGGGCCTCACGCACGGTTTCATCTTCGCGTTGGCGCGCCTTGTGCCACAACGCGATGTCGTCGTTGGTCGCTTTGCGGTCGATGCGCTTGAGTTCGTGGTCGTCTTTGATCTTTCGGAGTTTGAGCTGGCTCTTCACCAATTCCCCCGTCAGACTGACCACTCCAACATCGTGACCTGGCTGCAAATCCATCACGACCACGTCGCCCACATGCACCGTCATCGACTGTGGCCGACGGACATAGCCTTTGCGGTTGTTTTTGAAGCGGACTTCCACCACATCGTAGGGTGCGGCACCACTCGGAAGAGGCACCCCTTCGAGCCAATCAAAGACGGACATGCTTCCGCATCCGCACTCCCCACAACGTCCGTTGCTCTTACATCCCCTTGGCAACCCATCGGCTCCCTTACTGCACGTCTCGCATCCCATGCCTCGAAGGTAACGACGGACGGTCAATTGGCGTCCGGCGGCATCCGCAACAAACGGTGCACGCGCAAACTCAAATCCACGAAGACCAACTTGCCGTTCACGTTGCCCGCCACATCGCTGTGGGCGTCTTCCAGCGCCTTCCTCAATTCCAGCACATTTTCGTGGTGGATGAACCTGCTGAATTTGGCCAAAAAACCTTGCTCCCCCTCCGTCAAACGCACCAATGAATGGACCCCGTAATGACCCACGATGCTTTGGCGAACCAAATGCAAGGCGTAGTGGAGGAAGCGCTTTTGGCCCTCTCGGCCGAGCGATGCGAAGTCATCGGAGCCCTGGACCATGGCTTGGCCATCGCGGGCCCAGCAAGCCCTCATCCACGCACTGAAACGGTCCAAATCCGGCTGGTCAGATCCGGCCTTCGCACGCCGGAGAGCCATGGCGAGATTTCCGTCGGACACATGCGCCAGGCTGGACGCCTGGGCCGGCGCGAGTCCAAAATTTTGAACCAACCCCTGGGCCGCCATGTCCAAGGCCAAGTTGGGCACGTGGATGCGCTGCACCCTTGATCGGATGGTGGCCAACAAGCGGTCGGCGTGTTGGGTGACGAACAACATGACCGTTTGGTCGGTGGGCTCCTCCATGAGCTTCAAAAACTTGTTCGCTGTGTCAACGCGCATGGTCTCAGGAAGCCAGCAAATCCAAATCTTCCAGCCCCCGTGGAACGACTTCAACCCCAACTTGCGGTTGACCTCCAGCGCTTCGTCAACTGAAATGAAAAGCTGCTTGCGGTCGGCACCGAGCCGATCCAACCAATCTTCGACACCCAAGTAAGCCCCGTCCAGCATGGCTTCTCGCCACGCGGCTTGGTGAGGTTCAGAGGTGGCCTTGTCTTGTCCGTCTGCCTTGAAAAAGGGAAAGCACCAATGCACATCAGGGTGCTGCAGCTTCGCATGAGCTTGGCACGATGCGCAGACCCCACAACTGTCCTTTTCGCCTGGCTGACTGCACGTCAAGTATTGGGCATAAGCCCGGGCCAACGCCAGGGCACCCGCCCCTTCATGGCCTTCAAACAATTGGGCGTGCGCCACGCGGGAAGAACGGGCAGCTTCTCGGAGTTTGGCCCCCAAGGCCTCGTGTCCCACAACGTCGGCAAACAGCATGCCCGAAGGTACTCAGAATCGCGCGGTGGCCGTGAGCCTCACGTTCCTTCCAGGCGCGGAAATGCCCGAACCAAACGTTCGGTAATGCAAGTCCAACAAGTTCAACGCGGACACCCGACACTCAAGCCATTCCGTCACGCGCACCGAGCCTTCCACGTTCCACACCGCCCAACCTGGGTTGCCCGTGGAAAGTGCCTCGTCCAAGTTGTCGGTGGCCCCTGGGCCATAATCCTCCACCCGCTTTTGGAAAGCATAGCGCACGGACGTTCCCACGCGTCCAACTTCCCCCTTTTTCACAATTTCCACCAAACCAAATGTCGGTGGGATGTGAGCCAAGGGCAATCCATCACCACCAAGTCCTGTGCCTCGCGTCCAATTGAGGACACTCCGGAACGAGGTCTTGGGCCAAAGCCGGGCCGACACCTCAAGCCGTGCGCCGCGCACCCATGCCCGATCCAAGTTTTGGTTCATCTGGATCCTGGCCGTGTCGCCGTCAATCAAAAGGGTGGTGTCGCCTTGCAGCGTGGCGTCGGCCTGCACGATGGCGTCGTGCCACAAACTTCCAAACACCGCCCCTTGCACCACAAGTACATCACTCCCAGGCCGGAGCATCCAGGTGGCCGCTTGCTCTGCCGTGTAGAGGTATTCGGGTTTGAGATCCGCGTTGGGCACGAGCACAAAGCCGCCCTTTTCCCGGACTTTGCCTAGGTCGTCCACGTTGGGGTGCCTGAACCCGCTGGCCAAGGAAGTCACAGCCCGCCAACGCTCCGAAATGGGGCCAGTCCAACTTCCGCTGGCCGTCAAGGCACCTTTTTGTTGATTCACCTCGGGCACAGGCAAGGTCATCCAGGTGGTGTCCACGAACGTCGCCCGGACTTCCGCGTAGCTGTACCGCAAGCCGCCGCGGAATTCATGCGAGCCTACGTTGCGTTGGGCCGAGGCAAACGCCCCCCAAGCGTTCATGGAAGACCCTCCGTCTGCGTACCGGGTTTGGGCAAGGCTCTGGATGCCTGTGACGATGTCGGTGCCTCTTGCGGAAGATGCGACTCGGTTCCATTGACCATCCAAGCCACCTTCCACCCGCCATTCCCGAATCCTTCCTCGCAAGACCGAGGTCCATCCCCACACGCGCACCTGTTCAAGTTGAGAGACTCTCTGGCCTTGTCCAAACCGCCTTTTGATGCGAGATTCCTCCACCTCCTGGAGACTCCCAAGGGTGGTCCAAACCCACCTGTCTGAGAAGGCCCATTGGTGTGTGGCTCCCAGCATGGTTCGCGTTTGAGGACCATAATGCCACTCCGCCCATTTGGGCAACGCACCCACACGGTCGTTGTACACATCAAACCGAGGCACATCCGTGGTGGTGCTGTGCTGCACGTTGACGTCGACAAACCCCTCACGCAGCTTGAGCCTCATGCGTTGCTGCAGATCCCATTGGCTGTACCCCGTGGGCGACTGAACTTGTGGGTCGTCGTTGTCAACCACCACGTCACGCCCTGCCCTGCGATCCACAAGGTGGGTGACCAACCCCCATGAACTGTCCCCGTGGGCGCGCCAAGAACCCATGCGTAGGTCCCCAAAATGACGGCGCGACACCTGCGTTACCGAGCCCCATCGAGGCGCGCGAACAGCCACTTCCGCATGGCCTGCCCATCCGCCATTGGCAGAGTTGCCTTGGGTCAGCACCTTGCCCTGTGCCTTTGTGCCACCGTAGGAAAACCGAGGAGCCTGGGTCACAAAATGAACGACGCCACCCAAGGCATCACTGCCGTACAACACACTGCTGGGACCCATGATTACGTCGGTGCGTTGGATCGCGAACGGGTCCACCGTGCCAGCATTTTGGACGTGCCCTGCGCGGTAGATGGCGTTGTTCATCCTGACCCCATCCACAACCAAAAGAACACGGTTCGCTTCGAAGCCGCGCAGCACTGGGCTGACACCTCCCTGCTGGCTCATTTGAAGGTGAACCTGGCCAGAGCCTTCCAACAGGTCGCCGGTGGTTTCAGTGGTCAGCACTGGCGAACGCGTGGTGAGCTTGGCCACTTGCGCCACGTCCATGGTCGACATGGCAGTCCCTGTAAGCGCATTGGAGGCCACAACCACCTCTTCAATGGCAAACATCGCCGGTTGCAATTCCAACGTGCTAAGTGGGGCAAATCCAGGCACCACCATCAATTCTTCATACCCCAAGGATTGCACACGCAAAGTGTCGGCGGGACCCCATGATGGGAACATCACAACGCCCTCGGCGTCGGCCGCCACGGCCTGGCCTGTACTGATATTCAGGACAGTGGCGAACGGAATAGGGACGCCATTGGTGCGAACCACAAGGCGCTTCGTCTCCCCTTCTTGGCCTCGCGCGGTCACTTGGGCGTACAGAGGCAATGCAAGGCACCACCCCCACAAGACCAAGGACAGGAAGCTGCCCAAATACACGTTACGCAAACAAGGCTTCGAGCACATCGTAGCTTTTCAATTCTCGGGTTTTGCCAAGCTGACTTTGGATGTGTCGATGGGCACCCAGCACGAGGGCCTTTCGCATGTCCAAGCTCCAGTTCAGCGAATCGAGCTGGGCAAACTCCATGCCAGGAATTTGCCTCATCCCGGCAACCACGGTCTGCTCCAACGCCGTTTTCGGCGCGTGCTCTTGGGGCACAAATTCCCCCGTGTTCACATCCATGCGCCAGTTTGGGTCCTCGGGCAGCAAAGGCATCATGCCCAAGGCGTCCACGAGGTGAGCCATGAATTTGACGTGAATCCAAGGGACCCTGATCTCGTCCTCCAACCAGCGCAATGCATGCAGTGCCAAGGCATGCACCTCGGGTGTGGGCGCCCCCTCTTCCAGGCTGCAGGCAAGCACCTCTGCCAAGAAAAACGCCACCGCCGACCGGGCAGGGTCGCGCCGAAGTTGCAACTGCTTGTCCGCCCGTCTGCATTCCCTGGCGTTCCAGAGACCTCGCCCTTTTCTGGGTTTCAGATCACTCACTTCCAGGGAAGCCATGGGGTGCCAGAGGGCCTTTTGTTTGGAGGCGTTGGGAACCCAAAGTGGAATGCATCCGTGCTCCCCAGTCAGCAAGCGAACGACGCGGCTCCGATCTCCAAAGGCCACCCCACCCACGACCACCGCATGGAGGTCTGTCGAGTCGGAAGCTTGGGAGGAAGACATGGGTTCAAAAGTACAGGTCGATCCAGGGCAACATCCGTGCAAGTCAGCGGTTATCTTCACAGCGCAACCTTGACGATGAGCCAGAATTCATACTGCCCCGACAGATTCAATTACGCACGACGCCGAACGCAGGAAGTGCGGGTGGGCCAAATTGGCATCGGAGGAGACCAGCCAATTCGGGTGCAGTCCATGACCACGACCGACACCATGGACGTGGCCGCAACCGTGGCCCAAAGCATCCGGATGATCGACGTGGGATGCGAGCTTGTCCGCATCACTGCCCCAAGCAAGCGCGACGCCGAAGCGCTCGGCGACATCATGACCAAGCTGCGTGCATCAGGGCACGACACCCCGTTGGTGGCCGACATTCATTTCACTCCCAATGCGGCTGAAATTGCTGCAGACCATGTGGAAAAAATCCGAGTGAATCCGGGCAATTACGCCGACAAGAAGCGTTTCGAAAACCTCGAATACACAGACGAGACGTATGCGGAGGAGCTCGTTCGAATCCGTGAGAAATTCACCCCATTGGTCCAGAAGTGCAAACGCCTTGGACGGGCCATGCGCATCGGCACCAACCATGGATCCTTGTCCGACCGCATCATGAGCCGGTACGGAGACACTGCCTTGGGCATGGTGGAAAGCGCCTTGGAATTTCTTCGGATCTGCGTGGATGAAGGCTACCGCGACCTCGTGGTGTCGATGAAATCCTCCAACCCTCAGGTGATGGTGCAGGCATACCGGCTTCTCGTCGCCCGCATGGCCGAGGAAGACATGGCTTTCCCCTTGCATTTGGGGGTGACAGAAGCAGGGGACGGCGAAGATGGTCGGGTCAAGTCGGCGCTGGGCATCGGCACCCTCTTGGAAGACGGCCTCGGAGACACCGTGCGGGTGAGCCTCACAGAAGAGCCGGAAGCTGAAATGCCTGTGGGTCGGATGCTGGTGGAACGTTACGAGGAACGCCAAGGCCACGAGCCCATTGCTCCGGTCGACCACAGTTTGGACCCCTTCAACTACAGCCGACGTGCCTGTGGGGAGGTGGGCAACGTTGGAGGCAAGCATGTGCCTGTGGTGGTCCATACCCTGCGCGAAGGAGACACGGAACCAGCCCACTTGTTTGGTGCAGGCTACCGCTACAGCGTGCCTCTGGACAAATGGAACCTGGACGAAGCCGCCTGCGACTACGTGTATGCCGGCCGACAACCTTTGAATTTTTGCCTCCCTGGAACCTTGCAGGTGCTTCTGGACGCCGAGGTGTGGCGCGGCTTGCCTTCGCCCCCGGAACAACACATCCCCTTGTGGACAGCCGACCAAGCGATGAACGCACTCCCTGCGCCAGCCAAAGGTCAAACCCATTGGATCCGAGTGACGCGTGCGGACGTCACTGAAGCGCTTGCCGGGGCGATGACGTCTGTTGACGGCGCCATGCGCCAGGACGTTGTTTGGGTGGTGGAAACTCATCACGTTCACGCCATGGTGGACCTCCGAACCACGGTGTTGGCACTGGACCAGTTCGGCCTCGACGCTCCAGTCGTGCTGCGCCGGAGCTGGCAAGGACTGGACGAAGAACGTCTTACGCTGCAATCCGCCACCGACCTCGGAGGACCGATGATCGACGGGTTAGGCGATGGCATTTGGCTCGACGCCTTAGACACCCCCTTGCAGAAGCGCAATGCTCTTTCGTTTGGCATCCTGCAAGCGGCGCGCACCCGCATTTCCAAAACCGAGTACATCAGCTGTCCGAGTTGCGGCCGCACGCTGTTTGACCTTCAAGAGACCACCGCCAAAATCCGCGAGGTGACCAACCACCTGAAAGGAGTCAAGATTGGCATCATGGGTTGCATCGTAAACGGCCCCGGTGAAATGGCTGATGCGGACTACGGCTACGTCGGCACCGGACCTGGCAAAATCACGTTGTACAAGGAGAAGGAAGTGGTGCGGCGGAATGTCCCTGAGGACGAGGCCGTGCAGGCCTTGATCGAACTCATCCAGGAACACGGGGATTGGGTCGATGCCTCCGCAACAGGGTGATTCAGCGAACCGAGGGGAAGTAAGAACGCTGGTTCATCAGCATCCAAATCACGCTTACCGAGATGGCCGCATCGGCCAAGTTCCAAATCGGCGGAAACACCTCACGTCCAGCCAACGACTCCACAGGAAACCACGTGGGCCAAGTGACAATGAAGTGGAACATGTCGACGACGTTCCCCTGAAGCCAAGGCGCGTAGCCACCGTCCGCAGGCAACACTTCGGCCAACGTTCCCCACCCTGAGCGGCTGAAGATGCGTCCGTACACCGCACTGTCCACAATGTTTCCAAGCGCACCGGCCCACACAAAGGTCAAGCTGTAAAGCACCCCCTTGGGAGCCCGCTCTGTGATGCGACGCTGAATGTAGAAGCCGATGACCACCGCGGCCACCAACCGGAACCCAGTCAACAACAGCTTTCCGGCGATTCCAGGAAGGGCCCATCCGAAGGCCATGCCCTCGTTTTCAATGAATTGCAACTCAAGAACCCCCGGGATAAACGACATGCGCTCTCCCACCGTGAAGGACGTCTTCACCCAAAACTTGACGACGTGGTCCAACACCAAAACCGGCACCAACACCCGCCACACGAGCTGTCGAAGCGTTGGCCTCACTGGCGCTGCTTGGCCTCGATGGACAGGGTGGCGTGGGGCACCAAGAGCAGGCGCTCCTTGGGAATCAGCTTCCCGGTCACCCGGCACACGCCGTAGGTCTTGTTCTTGATTCGCAACAATGCGTTCTGAAGGCTCTGAATGAACTTCTGCTGGCGCGCCGCCAATTGAGCTGTTTCCTCACGGCTCATGGTTTCCGACCCGTCTTCCATCATCTTGAAGGTGGGGGCGGTGTCCTCGGTGCTGTTGTCATCACTGTGCGACAATGAACGCTGCAACTGATCCAAGTCTTCTTGCGCGCTGGCAATCTTTTCATGGATCAGGGCCTCGAACTCTTTCAAGTCTCTGTCGGAGTATCTCAATTCAGCCATAAGGTGTGGCGTTGTGGGTGTGTGCGCAGATCAGATTTTGGTCACTTGAGCCCAAACCGACGCACCGTCTTCAAGCTGCAAGTTCTCGCCGGCTTCATCCTCTGTCCAAGTCACTTCCGTCGCCAACGTTTCCGTTCGAATATAGTCCAAATTGGACTCGAGTGCACGTCGAACCTCACCTTCCGAGGCCACCACCAAGGAAATGCGGTCGGTGATCTCCAATCCGGCGTCTTTGCGCATGTTTTGAATGCGGTTCACCAACTCGCGCGACAAGCCTTCAGCCTTCAGCACGTCGTCCAAGACCACGTCCAACGCCACCGTCACGCCGCCCTCGCTTGACACCAAGCATCCTGGGATATCCTGGGTCTGGATGGTCACGTGGTCCGTGGTCAACTCAATGGTCCCCTGGCCGTCTCCGGGATCCAGTGCTATCGTCCCGCGCTGTTCCAGGGTAGACACGTCGGCCGACGACATCCCCCCAATGGCCGCAGCCACCGCCTTCATGCGGGGCCCCATGGCCCGACCCAGCGCCTTGAAGTCTGCTTTGGCACTCTTGACAAACGCGCTGTCGTCTCTAAGCACCTCCATCTCTTTCACGTTGACTTCGCTCTTGACCAGCTCCGAAATGGCCGTCAGGTGATCGGCGGTCACGTCGTCCAGCGCCGGAACCATGATTCGCTTGAGCGGTTGCCTCACGCGGATTTTCTCACGCTTGCGCAGGCTCAACACCTGGGACGACAATTGACGCGCCAACGACATGCGGGCCTCGAGGGCCTTGTCGCGTTGGGCTGCATCGCTCGTGGGGAAATCCGCCAAGTGCACCGACACATTCTCCCCGGCCACGTCTCGGTACAGCCGGTCCATGTAGAAAGGTGCGATGGGCGAGGCCATCAAGGCCACCGTACGGAGGCAGGTGGTGAGGGTTTGGTACGCGCTCTGCTTGTCGGCATTCATGTCTCCCTTCCAGAACCGACGACGGCTCAAACGCACGTGCCAATTGCTCAATTCATCCACCACGAAATCTTGGATGGCACGACCCGCCCGCGTGGGCTCCAACGCAGCAAACGCCGCATCCACTTCCTCCACCAGCCCCTGCAAGCGGCTCAAAATCCAACGGTCAATCTCAGGACGATCCGCGTACTCCACCTCAGCTTCCCCGCCTTGGTAGCCATCGGCCCCCGCGTACAAGGCCAGAAAGTTGTAGGTGTTGTGCAACGTCCCGAAAAACTTTCGCTGCACCTCGCCAATGCCCACCACGTCAAACTTGAGGTTGTCCCAAGGTTGGGCGTTTGTGATCATGTACCAGCGGGTGGCATCCGGTCCGTATTTCGCCAGTGTCTCGAATGGGTCCACCGCATTTCCGAGGCGCTTGGACATTTTTTGTCCCTTTTTGTCCAAGACCAAACCGTTGGAGACCACACGCTTGTAGGCAACTTGATCAAACACCATGGTTGAAATGGCGTGCAGCGTATAGAACCAACCACGCGTCTGGTCGACACCTTCGGCGATGAAATCCGCCGGGTACGACTGGGCTCCGTCCACTTTGTCACGGTTCTCAAACGGATAGTGCCATTGGGCGTACGGCATGCTGCCGCTGTCGAACCACACATCGATGAGGTCCGCTTCTCGCTTCATCGGACGGCCATCTTGTGCCACCAGCACCACCCCGTCCACGACGTGCTTGTGCAAATCGATGGCGTCGTAGTTCTCGTCGGACATGTCTCCGACCGAGAAGCCCTCAAACGGGTTGGCAGCCATGATCCCCGCACGGACCGACTCGTCGCAAGCCAATTTCAGCTCCTCCACCGATCCGATGCAACGCTCTTCTAAGCCATCTTCTGTTCGCCAAATGGGCAACGGAATGCCCCAAAAGCGCGACCTGCTGAGGTTCCAATCGTTCACGTTTTCAAGCCACTTGCCAAAGCGCCCCGTGCCCGTGCTTTCCGGCTTCCAGGTGATGGTGTCATTCAACTCACGCATCCGTGCCTTCGCCTCTGTGGCTCGGATGAACCACGAATCCAGCGGGTAATACAAGATGGGCTTGTCTGTCCGCCAACAATGCGGGTAACTGTGCTCATACTTCTCCACCTTGAACGCTTGTCCGCGCTCCTTCAGCAAGATGGCAATCTCAACGTCGAGGGGTTTGGCATCTTCCGGTGCGTCTTTGTCGAACGCCTCCTTGACATGGCGTCCGGCAAAAGGCCCCACACGAAACCGTCCTTGCAAATCCACCAGAGGCACGCCGTGGCCGTGGCCATCGTCGATCAGCATGGCTGGCACGCCGGCATCTTTGGCCACCCGGGCGTCGTCCGCTCCGAATGTCGGCGCTGTGTGCACAATCCCCGTGCCGTCCTCCGTGGTGACGAAATCGCCGGGAATCACCTGGAAAGCCGAATCTGGGTCGTCCATGGGCGTGGCCCAATCCAACAACGCCTGGTAACGAAGACCCACCAAATCGGCCCCCTTCACCACCGCCAGCACGTCGTGGTCTGGATCCTTTTTGCCGCCAAACTGCTTGCCCAAGAGGGATTCTGCCAACACCACCAAGCCCGCTTCGTTGGTGTAACGGTTGGTGGTCCTCACTACGGCGTAATCGATGGCCGGCCCAACCGTCAGTGCGGTGTTGGACGGCAAAGTCCAAGGGGTTGTCGTCCATGCCAAAAAGTCAACGTTCAATCCCTTGTCTTCCAGGCCGCACAGGTCCAGGAGCTTGTCCTTCGACGATGCGGCTGCCCTGAATTGGGCCACGACCGTCGTGTCCTTGACGTCGCGGTATGTTCCTGGCTGATTCAACTCGTGGGAGCTCAGTCCCGTCCCCGCCATCGGGCTGTAAGGTTGGATGGTGTAGCCCTTGTAAAGGAGGCCTTTTTTGTGCATTTGGGCCAACAACCACCACACCGATTCCATGTACTTGGTCTGGCAGGTCACGTAGGGCGCGTCCATGTCCACCCAATACCCCATCTGACGGGTCAACTCGTTCCACTCCGAGGTGTAGCGCATCACGGTCCTGCGGCAGGCGTCGTTGTACTCCTCCACCGTCAACTTGGTGCCAATGTCTTCCTTGGTGATGCCAAGTTCCTTCTCGACCCCAAGTTCCACGGGGAGTCCGTGGGTGTCCCATCCCGCCTTTCGCTCCACACGGTAACCCTTTAAGGTTTGGAAACGACAAAAAATGTCTTTGATGGCTCGGGCCATCACGTGGTGAATGCCTGGCTTGCCGTTGGCGCTCGGGGGACCTTCGAAAAACACGTAAGGCTTGTCTGCCGGACGCGTCGTCACGCTCTGCTCAAAGGTGTGTTCGTCGTCCCAAATGGCCAGCCACTCCTCGCTGAGTGCAGGCAAATTCAAAGGGCCACGTTCCGGAAATTTCAACGCCATCGGGGGTCGGTTGGGAGATTCTCAAAAAAGGCCTCCCGCAAGTCGCCGCGGGCTGCGCCCGCGAAGATAAACCACGCCCGTTTGGCGCCCTGCAGACAAAAACTCAGACGCGGCTGAGTTTCACCATGTTGGTCATGCCAGCGTCGGCAATAGGCATGGACGCCAGGTGGATGACAAAATCGCCGTCCTTCACTTTACCTTCCTTGAGCAACAGAGCTTTGATGTCCGCGATGGTGTGGTCGGTGCTGACCATTTTCGTGTAAGGAATCGCATACACACCCCAGACCAAACTCATTTGGCTCAACACCTTGGGGTTGGCGGTGAACATATAAATCGTGGCGGACGGGCGCTGGCTGCTCACTTGCATGGCGGTGTACCCTGAAAACGTCATGGTCACAATGGTGGCAGCATTCACCCGACGTGCCAAGCGGCATGCGTTGTAGCACATGCTGTCCGAGATGAAACGCTCGTCGTCCGGGTGCAAAGGGGGACGCTCGTGCCGGCCCACCGACCCCTTCGATTCGATGTTTTCAATGACTTGCCGCATGGCACTCACGGCGTTCACGGGGTACTTCCCGACACTGGTTTCGCCGCTGAGCATGACCGCGTCTGCGCCGTCCAACACTGCGTTGGCCACGTCGTTGACCTCCGCCCGCGTGGGCGTGGCCGATTCAATCATGCTCTCCAGCATTTGCGTCGCCACAATGACGGGCTTGCCCTTGGCCATGCACTTGCGCACGATGTCTTTTTGCAACAGCGGCACTTCCTGCATGGGCATTTCGACTCCCAGGTCACCACGGGCCACCATTACAGCGTCTGTCGCTTTGAGAATGGCGTCGAAATCGTCGATAGCCTCGGGTTTCTCGATCTTGGCCACGATGCGGGCGTGCTTGCCCGCCGCGTTGATTTGATCCCGCAGCTCGTGGATGTCGGACGCTTGCCGAACAAAAGAGAGCCCGATCCAATCGACATCTTTCGACAAAGCGAATTCGAGATCCGCTTGGTCCTTCGGCGTGATGCAAGGCAACGACACCTCGGTTTCGGGCAGGTTCAACCCTTTACGAGGTCGCAACGGTCCGCCGTGCACAATCTCGCACTTCACCTCGTCCTTGCCGTTGGTCTCGGTCACGCGCAAGGCGAGCTTGCCATCGTCCATAAGCACACGTTCTCCAGGCTGTACATCGGCTGCGAAGGCCGCGTAATCGGTGTACACCACCCCATCCCGTCCCATCTCCGTTCCCACACGAACGACCAAGGTTTCTCCTTCCAGCAAAAGCATTTCTCCACCTTCAATGTCTCCGACCCTCAGCTTGGGGCCTTGCAAGTCGGCCAACACAGAGGTGTACGTTCCGAGCTCTTCATCCAAACGGCGCACGGTGTCGATGGTCGCCCCATGCACGTCATGCGACCCATGGGAAAAGTTGATTCGTGCCACATTGAGGCCTTCGTGAATCAACGTCCTCAAGATGTCTTCAGAGGATGAGGCGGGGCCGAGGGTGGCCACAATTTTGGTGCTTTTGGCTTTGGCTGCAGATTGCGTCATAAGTTGGGCGCGTAAGGTGTGCGAGGGCGTTTCCTCAGCGAAATGCAAAAATGGGGCAGTTCTGACTTCCGCAAGTTGTCTCGCAGATATTTCTTCAATCGGAGGTGTCAATCGAACACTGAAAGGGGCTCAATGGCCCCCGACACCTCAGGATCTAACGCAATGGCGTAAGAGACTTCACGAAGTTGACGGAGTTGGGTTAGGAATTCATGGGCGGCCAGCTCGTGGTGGTTGAGCAAGACCACAAAGTCCAGCCCCGACACTCCCTCCAAGAGCATGCCCTCCGGCAGTCTGTTCAGCACCAACGTCACCGCGATGCCATCGGCTTCGTTGACGTACCTCATGGATGGATGGACCGTCTCGGTTTCGCGGCCATGTGTAGACACCACATCCTGGTCGCACGACATGGCCCACCCAAACGCCTTGTTCATCGACCATGCCAAACGGTGGCATCCGGAGGTCGAACTCAGCCCAAACAACTCATAATCTGGCACGTATTCCCATTCCAGCGTGTGGAGCATGGTCAGTCTTTGGGGGTCGGTTTCCTGCGGCGTCTGCGACGCTGCGGCTTGGGCTTGGACTTGGTGTTGTCTTCGGAGCTTGCTTCCGCGCGTTTGGAATCCCCTTGACGGCGGTCGAACACTTTTTTCCAGGCCCGACGCGCAGCCGCCTGCTCGGCCAATTTCTTGCTCCGTCCAATGCCAATGCCCAACAGTTCACCGTTGATCTTGGCAGAAATCTCGTAACGCTCCTCGCCTCCGTTGCTGTCGTCGCGAATCACCTCAAACGTCAACTTCTTCTTGCGCTTGGACGCCCAATGGTGCAGCTTGCTCTTGAAATCCCGTGTCTCGTTGACTTGATCTTCAAGGCCATGGCGCTTCAACATGGCCAACAACGCGCTCCTGGTCTTGTCGAACCCATGGTCGAGGTAGACTGCGCCGATCAAGGCCTCAAGCGCGTTGCCCACCATGGTGTCATGAATGTCCTCGCGGCGCATTTTGGCCTTGATGAGGTGGTGCAAGCCCATTTTCTTGCCCAGCAAGTTGAGGTTCTTGCGGTTGACGATGCGGCTTTTCCGTTTGGTCAACTCCCCCTCCTGGGCCTCCGGGAAATTCCTGTAGAGGTAATGGGCCATGGTCATGTCCAAGACCACATCACCCAAAAATTCAAGACGCTCGTTGCTCTTCAATCCTGTCTTGTCCCCGTCCAGCATGGAGCTGTGCGTGCAAGCTTCATCGTACGCACCGCGGTTCCTCGCCCTGGTGCGCAGACCAAACTCTCGACGCACAAGGGTCGTGATGTCTCTGTCCGGCCCCGACTGGGAAACCTGTCCCAACCGCTGCAGAACTGTACGAATCATGAAAAGGCCTTGAACACCACTGAAGCGTTGTGGCCCCCAAAGCCAAACGTGTTGCTCAACGCCGCGCGCACTGGGCGCTTCTCGGCTTGATTCAGGGTGAAATTCAGCTTGGCGTCGAGATTCTCGTCCTCGTGCTCGTGGTTGATGGTGGGGGGCACCACCTGGTCCACGATGGACATGATGCACGCCATGGCTTCCACGGCACCCGCGGCGCCAAGCAAATGACCTGTCATGCTCTTGGTGGAACTGATGTTCAGCTTGTAAGCGTCCTCGCCAAACACCTGCTGAATCGCCTTGACCTCCGCCACATCTCCAAGCGGGGTGGATGTGCCGTGCACGTTGACGTAGTCGATGTCTGCGGGAGTCATCCCGGCGTCATCCATGGCGTTTTTCATCACGTTCCGTGCCCCAAAACCTTCAGGGTGTGGCGCTGTGATGTGGTGGGCATCTGCGGTCATGCCACCACCCACCATTTCACAATAAATCCTGGCACCACGGGCACGGGCGTGTTCGAGGTCTTCCAAAATGATGCCGCCCCCGCCCTCACCAAGAACAAATCCGTCGCGCGTTGAGTCAAAGGGACGCGAAGCTCGAGCAGGGTCGTCGTTGCGTGTGGACAGGGCCTTCAATGCGTTAAATCCGCCAATGCCCCCTTCCGTCACAGCCGCCTCTGATCCGCCCGTCACCACCACGTCGGCCTTGCCGAGACGGATGGTGTTGAACGCGTCAATCAACGCATGCGTGGAACTCGCGCATGCCGACACTGTGGCGTAGTTGGGCCCACGAAGGTTGTTGCGGATGCTGATGTGACCAGGCGCGATGTCCGTGATCATCATCGGGATGAAGAACGGCGAAAACCGGGGGGTGCCGTCTCCAGTGTAGAAGTTCTTGGCTTCGTTCATGAAAGTCTGAAAACCTCCAATGCCAGAACCCCAAATGACCCCTGCCCGGTCTGGATCGAGGTTGCCACCTTCTTCCGCAGACAGACCGGCATCTTTCAGCGCCATCTCCGCAGTGACCACGGCATACTGTGTGAACAAGTCCATCTTTCGTGAATCCTTGCGGTGGATCCACTCAGAGGGGTCAAAACCTTTGACCTCGCATGCAAACTGTGTCTTGAAATTCGTCGCGTCAAATCGCGTGATCGGCGCGGCTCCGCTCCGCCCTTGAACCAAGTTGGCCCAAAAAGACTGGACGTCATTGCCGAGGGGCGTCAAAGCCCCCAAGCCCGTGACTGCGACGCGACGAAGTTCCAAAACAGCGGTGGTTGAGCTGAGTCCGAAAGCTGGACTTAGCCGACGTTCTTGGAGATGTAATCGACCGCCTGGCCCACAGTGCTGATCTTCTCAGCTTGGTCGTCTGGGATGGCGATGTTGAATTCCTTCTCGAACTCCATGATCAATTCCACGGTGTCCAAAGAGTCCGCGCCCAAATCGTTGGTAAATGACGCTTCAGTGGAAACTTCGCCTGCATCGACGCCCAACTTGTCCACGATGATCGCGGTGACTTTTTCTTGAATATCAGACATG
>DKNS01000100.1 GCA_002469765.1 Flavobacteriales bacterium UBA7382
GTCGTGACTGGGGTGTTTGGAAGCAATGTGAGCATCCAAGACGGGCAAGGCGCATACAGCGGCATTTGGTTGTTCGCTCCTGACGTGCCAGTGATGGTGGGAGACGCCATTGAAGCCACGGGTGCTGTGGTGGAATACTTTGGCAAGACCCAAATCGGCAACCCTGCTGTGGTCATCACCAGCCAAGGCAACGACCTCCCCACCCCAGAAGCGCTCTCCACGTTGGACGCCAACGCAGAGGCTTGGGAAGCAGTGTTGATTCAGGTGACTGCATCCGTGACAAACGCAGACCTCGGTTATGGCGAGTGGGCCCTGTCTGACGGATCGGGCGACCTCGCGGTTGACGACGCAGGCTACGACGCAATCGGCGCGGGCGTGGTGGCTGTCAACAACCAGTTGCAGGTTGTTGGAGCTTTGGATTACTCCTTTGGTGTGTACAAAGTGCAGTTGCGCGACGCCATGGATGCGCAGTTGTACGGCTGTGCCATTGAGGGAGCGGCGAACTACAACGATTTGGCGTCCATCGACGATGGAAGTTGTGTCTATGAAGGCGGCGAGTGTGGATTGTTTTTCTCTGAGATGGCCGAGGGCAGCTCCAACAACAAATACATCGAGCTGTACAACCCCACGCAGAGCACCATTTTCTTGAGTGAATACACGCTTGGCAACTGCAGCAACGGTTGTGACGTCACAGGTGAATTTGACTATCTGACGTTCAACTTCCCCGCGGGCGACGTGGTGGAGGCCGGATCCACTTACATCATTGCGCACCCTTCTGCAGATTCGTTGATTTTGGCTGCCGCCAGCATGACATATCAGTACCTCAGCAACGGGGACGACGCTTTTGCCCTGTTGGACATCACGGGAGAGACTCCTGTTGTGGTGGACGTGTTCGGTTCATTGGGGGCCGACCCCGGCTCTGGATTTGCGGTGGCTGGTGTGGTGAATGCCACCCAGAATGGCACCTTGGTTCGCAAGCCCTCCATCAGCCAGGGCAACGGCGGCGACTGGGCGACCAGCGCCGGCACCAACGAAATCGATTCGGAGTGGACCATCAATCCCTCTGACGATTGGATCAACTTGGGCATCCACAGCTTCCAAGGCGCTTGCGCAGTGGACAACTCTGGATGCACCGACTCGGGCGCGGTCAATTATGACCCAAGCGCCACAGAAGATGACGGGTCTTGCATCTTCATCCCCAGCTTGACCATCCAAGAAATTCACGCCAGCGACTTCGGTGGTACGGTGGTGACTTCTGGAATCGTGACCGGAGTATACGGCAACAGCAGTTCTCTCGGTGGCCAGCCCTCTTACGTCATCCAGAATGGCACCGGGGCGTTCTCAGGCATTTGGGTCATTGGCGACGGCGTCGCAGTGGGCGACCAAATCGAAGTGGCTGGCACGGTGTCCGTGGTGTACGGGTTGCGTCAAATTCAGTCGGCCGTGCCTACGGTGCAGTCTTCTGGCAATGCGTTGCCTGCGGCAGAAGCGTTGGCCACTGCAGACATGAACGACGAACAATGGGAGAGCGTGCTCGTGAGCATCTCCGGTGAGTGCACCAGCTTCAATGGCTACGGCGAGTGGCAACTCAATGACGGCAGCGGCAACGGCATGGCCGCCGGATTGGGTTACGACGCGGTGGAAGACAGCGTGAACGTCGACGGGGTCATGATGGCCATCGTAGAATTGGGCGCGAGCTACCAGGTGACGGCCCCCAACTTCTACAGCTACGGCAACTGGAAGTTGAGCCCCCGCGACAGCACAGACGTGGTGCGCGTGGGTTGCACCGACAGCAATTTCCCCAACTACGATGCTTTGGCGACATTGGACGATGGGTCATGCGTGAGCATCCCAGGTTGCACCAACCCAGATGCAGACAACTACGACGCGACCGCCACGTTGGACGACGGTTCTTGTGTCATCGTGGGTTGCACCGATCCCACGGCGTTGAACTACGAGGCCAACGCCACCCAAGCGGACGACGCCTCGTGCTACTACAACTTGCCAAGCGTCATCATCAACGAGATCCACTACAACCCATGTGGCGCTCAGGGAGATGATTTCGACTTCGAGTTCGTGGAACTGTTGAACATTGGAGATGTGACCGTGGATCTCTCAGGCTACGAGTTCTACAATGAATCTGCCGGCGACGACCAACTGTCGTTGGTGTTCTCTGCAGGGACAATGATGGCCGCAGGTGAATTCATCGTGTTGGTCGTTTCTGATGCAGGCCTCGCGGCATATGGCGGAAACGGATACCAAGTGTTTGTGCTCGATGCAGGCAACTTCAGCAACTCTGGAGAGGCCATTTCTCTGCGCGACGGATTTGGAAACGTTGTCAATGCTGTGGACTACAACGACGCAGCTCCATGGCCTTCAGCTTCTCTCGGCATCTTGGGCAACAACTATGTGGAAAGCCCCGACGGAGGTTGTGCCACGTTGGAATACATCCCAGAGATCTTGGACTTGTTCTTGACCACCCCCACCGCCAACGGCAACGACTTTGGAGGCAACTGGCAAGCGTCTTGGGTCAACAATGGAACCCCAGGCATGGCGAACTCCTCTGCGTTTGGCTGCAACAATCCTGCCGCCTGCAACTTCAACCCCAATGCGATTTTGGGCAATGAGGCAGAGTGTGAATTCGACGGCTGCTACGGTTGCACTTACAGCCAGTCCAACAATTTCGATTCCAACGCGACTGTTGACGACGGTTCGTGTGAATTCAACTTGGGCAACCCATGTCCTGCCGATTTGAACGGCGATGGCTCGGTCTCGACGGCCGACTTGCTTGAATTCTTGGTTGACTTCGGCAACCCTTGCTGATGTCAAGACAGGACTGAAACAACACAAGGAAGGGCGCCCTCGTGGCGCCCTTCTTATCTTCCGCCGGAATGATTTGGATCAAGTGGTTTTTGAGTATGCTCGGAGGGCTTGGGGTGTTCCTGTTTGGGATGCGCACCTTGAGCGATGCCATCCGTCGCGCTTCCGCAACGCCGTTCCGGCAGTTCTTGTCGAGCGTCACCCAAAGCACTTGGGTGGGCACGGTCACAGGGTTCTTCGTGACCAGCCTCATTCAATCAAGTTCAGCGGTCACTGTCACGTTGGTCAGCTTGGTGAACGCCGGTTTGCTCACCATTCGCGAGTCCGTGGGTGTGTTGCTCGGGACCAACGTCGGTACAACCATCACGGCGTGGCTAATTGTGCTCTCTTTGGGAGGGTTTTCGCTGAGTGACCTGGCGCTTCCCCTGGCTGGGCTCACGGTCCCCTTGTTGTTGCTCGATCGCCGCATTCCCAAGCGGATTGCAGACATCGTCTTTGGGTTCGCCTTGTTGTTCATTGGTTTGGACCTCTTGAAAGACCAAATGGCCGTGCTCGGTGCCCAGGAACTTTTCGCCACGCTCTTGCCTGACCTTGGAGAAGGGTTGGGAAGCAATGTGTTGTTCTTGCTTTTGGGGATGGGACTGACGGCCTTGATTCAATCTTCGTCTGCGGCCACGGCGTTGACGCTCGCCGCCCTTTTGTCGGGGGTCATCAACTTGGAGCATGCCTTGGCCATGGTGCTCGGGGAAAACATCGGAACCACTTTGACCGCCAACCTCGCGGCTGTGGTTGGCAACCGCGCGAGCAAGCGTGTGGCCCGCATCCACTTTCTGATCAACGCCTTGGGCAGCGTCTGGATGGTTGGTCT
>DKNS01000128.1:0-3678 GCA_002469765.1 Flavobacteriales bacterium UBA7382
AAGGAACCGTTTCGCACAACCCCCTTCATCGCATCACAAAAATTCGGGGTAGAACCGCTCGAAGTCGTCGCGGTAGAGGTCGATAATCGTGGCCACTTGTTGGTCGGAAAGGCCCTTGCTGACCTTGCTTGTCGCGTTGATTCGTGACAACGTGGATTGTCCTTCAAGCCCAACGTCACACAACACCTGATCCCAAGATGAGTCGAACCTTTCAATCTTGCCAACCCTGTTCACGAAAGATGGGATGAGGTGTGTCTGGCATTTGTAATGGGCTTCGCCATGCTTCAAGTCCTGGTCTTTCAACCAAAGCAAAAAACTGTCGAAGTCATTCAGTTGTTGGACTTCGGGAGTCGACAAACCCCAAATTCGCGCGCCGTGCCTTGGGTTTTGCAGCACCTTCTGGCGCCAAAGGCTTTCTGTTCGTGTCAGCGGGTTCCGGACGAAGCCGAACGAATAATATTCACGACGAATCCGCGCACTCAGCCGCGCCGCGCCAGGGTGTTCGACCAAGGCGGGATCCATGTCGTGCAATGCCGCGGAGATGGATCGAGAACCCACTTTGGGGTTGCGACACCACACCATCTTGTGACGGTGGGAAATGGAGCAACGGTATTGCAGACCCTCGACATTCGTCCACTTCAACCACCTGTAAGCCCACCTCTCGCCGATGTTTATCATGGGCCAAAAGTCGGCATGCATCCATGAAAGGCATCTCCTATTTTTGGAGAATGACGAATGAGCGAACGGATGTCACGGTGTGCATCAGCACGGTCAATGGGAACCTGCTCCACAACCAGAGGCTTTTGATGCAGGTTGACGCGCTCGAAGCACCCGTCGTGGTAGTCAACCAGGTCACAGAACCGTCGACGGCCAGCGACACCTTGAAAAGCCGCCTTGCCCAAGACGGCGTCCTCTTCTTTGAGGATCGGTCTTTGGGGTTGAGCCGGAGCCGCAACCTCGCCCTGTCCAACGTGACCACCACATGGGCTTTGCTTTGCGACGACGACGTTTGGCTCAACGAACCCGGGTGTGCTGAAATGACCCAGCTGCTTGCACACAACAACGACCCAGGTTCAGGTGGGGTCCTGGTCCAGCTCGAAAAAAAAAACCACGCACTTTGGCGGCGATACGACGTGTTACCCAAAGAAATTCGTGGCACCTCTGTGCGCGCCAAACTGGACATCCAAAAAGTCAACAGCATGGAATTGGTGTTGCACGTTAAGAACCTTCGAAAACACGGCCTTACCTTTCGGGAAAGGTGGGGTTTGGGCACCCAACCTGCACCGGGAGGGGAGGAGGTTTTATTGATGAACGACGCCTTGGAGAGAGGTCTCCACTTTAAGCGTCTTCCTATCTCTGTCCGCATCCATCCAGATGAGAGCTCGGGATCTTCCGTCAACCTGACCAACGCCTTCGTCCAGGGGTCGACATGCGCGTTGATCTTCCCTGCATGGTTATACATGGGGTTGGCGTTTTGGCTCAGCTTCAAACACGTGGTCCGAGGAAAAGCCTCTCTGAGATGGGGTGTGACGTTTGTGAAAGGTGGGCGATGGGCATGGCAAAACCGCGTTCGATGAGCGATTCCCTTCCAATTGTCAGCATCGTGACCCAGGTCTACAACACGGGGCGTGAGGTGGTGGAGGCCATGGAGTCGGTGCGAGCCTCGTCTTTTCAGGATTGGGAGCACATCATGATTGACGACGCCTCCACAGACGACAGTGTGGCTGTGATTGAGGCGTATTGTGAACGGGCATCCTATCCGTGCACATTCATCAAACACCAACAAAACAAAGGCATCGCAGCAACAAGACAAGAAATCGTCAGCATGGCCAAGGGGAAATACATCGCTACCCTGTCAGACGACTTGCTAGAGCCAAACCGGTTGGAGCGAGATGTGGCTTTTTTAGAGGGCCACCCAGACCATGTCTGCGGCGTCTTTGGCCTTTCTCAATCCTTCGACCCCTTGACTGGCCATCCCGGGGAAATGTTTGGGCACTCGGACGGCCTTTCGGCTGGCCAAGAGCTCGTTTTTCCCGCTGACGATTTCGCAGCATTGTTGTTGTCAAAAAACCCCATCCCAGCAGTTTCTGTCACCATGCGAGCCCACTGGGCCCAGGACCTTCCTGACCTCAAGGACTTTTTCATTGAAGACTACCCACATTGGGTGCACCTGTCGAACAAAGGGTGTTTGTTTGGTCACCGGAATGAGGTAACCACGATGTACCGTGACTCCGCCATTTCTGTCCAGAAAACGCGGTGTTCCAGGGTGGCCTTGGATGCGCTCCGTGCCAAGTCGATGCTTGTCGACAATCCCCATCTCGAATCACGACAGGTTTACATTGCCATTTGGAGGTGGTATTGGAGCAAGCTCCTCGTGCTTTCTAGCCAAGACCACAAATCCGCGCTGCGAATCCTGACGTCGTCTGGCGCCTCGTGGTCTCACGCCTTGCATGGACTCAAGGCGGATGGAGCAAGGTTTCTAAAGAAACACCTCAAGGCCGACGATCGAAGAACCGCTTGATGCGTTCAGCCACGTACTCCTGCTCAGAAGATGTCAAGAACGGATGCATGGGCAAGCTCAAGGATTGGCGGGCCAACCGCTCTGAAACCGGAAAATTACCCGCCATGTGTTTGAGTTCTTGATACGCCTTGTGCTCATGAACGCACTTGGGGTAATGGACCAGGGTTGAAACGCCACACGCATCCAACCAAGAAGCCAATTCATCTCTTTTTGGCGTCACCACAACATACAAGTGATGGACATGCGTGGCTTGAGGGTCCGTCCAAGGAATTGTGATTTCCTCCACGTCGGCCAGCAGATCTCGGTAACGAGCTGCCGCCCTCTGCCTCATCTCGTTCCAGCGATGCAAGTGAGGCAACTTCACCCGGAGAAAGGCCGCTTGCAATTCATCCAGCCTCATGTTGGCGCCTTTGCTGGCGTGGTTGTATTTCTCCAAGCTTCCATAGTTGCCCAACTCACGCACCTTCTCGGCCAAATGACGTTGGGAGGTCGTCACTATCCCAGCGTCGCCCAGGGCCCCCAAATTTTTCCCTGGGTAGAAGCTGGTTGCTGAAAGGTCGCCCCAGGAACCCGTGAATTTGCCGTTCCACGACGCTCCCTGCGCCTGGGCGTTATCCTCCACAATGCTTGCGCCGCAGGCGCCGGACAATTCCGCGATGGTTGTCATGTCACAAGCTTGGCCGTACAAATGAACCGGAACGACCGCCTTTGTCGAAGGTCCCAGCACGTCTTGCAATTTGACCGGGTCCATGAGCGCCGTGTCGGGACTCACGTCGACTAGCACAGGTCGACCACCAAGTTGGCTGACGGCGAGTGCCGTCGCAATGAACGTGTTCGCTGGCATCACAACCTCATCACCTGGGCCCACGTTCAACGCCCTCAGGGCGAGGGTCAACGCGTCGAGGCCGTTGCTTGTGCCTACGGCAAACTGGCTTGTCGTCCAAGTGGCAAATTCGCGTTCAAAGCCATCCACCTCTGATCCCTTGATGAAGGTCTGCTTCTCCAGCACCCTGGAAAACGCGTCCTTCAACTCCGCATCCAGGCCAGCGTGCAATCGCTCCAAGTTCAAAAAAGGAACCCTCATCTCTGTCGAAGAATTCTCGCAGGATTTCCCGCGACCACCGCATTGTCTGGAACATCTTTCGTCACCACTGCCT
>DKNS01000128.1:3987-6636 GCA_002469765.1 Flavobacteriales bacterium UBA7382
CGTCACCACTGCCCCCGCCGCGACCAGCGCGTTGGCGCCGACGATGCAGGGCCCAATCACGGTGGCGTTCGCCCCAACAGAACACCCCTTTTTCAGCACGATTCTGTCAAACTCGGGAGGGGGTGTTTTAGATCGAGGATCCCTATGGTTGGTAAATGTGGCGTTGGGCCCGATAAACACCTCGTCTTCCACCGTTACGCCATCCCACAAGTACACGCCAGATTTAACCGTCACACGGTTTCCGATGCGCACGTCATTTTCAATGAAGCAAAAACAGTTCAAATTGCAATCCGCTCCGACGGTGGCACCCTCCAGCACGACCGTGTTTTGCCAAACCACAGTGCCTTCGCCAACGTTTTGAGATTGAACTTCCGAAGTAGGGTGAATCTTGCAAGTCATGCCTGGGGGTGTTTCATTTCTCGGAAATGATGCAAATCACGAACGTAGTCTTCTTCGTCGTACAACTCAGAAGCCATCACAAAACAAGTGCTGCAAGCTGAAAACCGGTTGAGCTCCCTCCAAATTCCTGGAACAATCAACAACCCCTGATTCGGGCGGTCAAGTCTGACTTGTCGTTTGCGACGCCCGTCAAAGAGCTCGATGTCAAACGCACCCCCCATCGCGACAATCAACTGACGCAACTTTTTGTGCGCGTGTCCGCCACGGGATGACTGGTGGGGGACATCAAACAAAAAATAGATGCGTTTGATGTCAAAAGGAACCTCATTCCCGTTGCCGATGGGGGTAATACAGCCCCGTTCCATATTGATTTCGGGCAACTCCAACAACTTACAATCGTCGACAGTGGCGTGCTCAAACATGAGATTGGAATTCATGCCAATCACGGACGTAGTCATGCGCATCGAATTGTGACGACGACAAATGGGCCGACAGCGCATTGGATGAAAAGTTGCTCATGGTCCTCCACACCATCGGTGGAATGACCAACGCCATGTGAGGTTGGTTCAACGTGACGGTTTGTTTTTCATCGGAAGTCCTCAACTCCACGTCAAAAGACCCACTGACTGCCAGAATCGCCTCATGCTGTTTCTGGTATGCGTGCCCGCCACGTTGGTCCCCGGCAGGAACGTTGTGGCACCAAAACACCCTCTGAATCTCAAACCCCAGTTCCTCAGAATTCTGAAGAAATGATAATTTGCCTCGGGCGTCGTTGATCACGGGGAGAGAAAGCAGCCTGCATTGGCCAATCAAGTGAGTATCCAACGTCATGATGTGGAGGACGTTTCAAGGAGTTTCGCCATGGTGGAGTTGGATTGCTTCTCAACGTCTGCAAGTTCACCCCAAATCTCTTCGCTCCATTGCTTGACAATTTGTTTTCGGCGCCATTTCCAATCAAGTCCGACCTCATGCAGCCACCTGAGCCCCTTTTTCACACAGAACACATCGGTTTTGCGAGAGAGTTCCAGAAGGAGGCCTGTCGATTCAAATTGAACCACATGATGGGGCGACTTCCGTTTGGTGTTGGTGTTGGGCAAGGGCGTACCCCATTCTGCGCCCCACAATTCCACCAACGCCTCGGGAGACATGCATGCAGGAAAACATGTCCAGCGCAAAGCTTTCCCAAAATGGGCGGTCAATACGGCCTCCAGTTCCTCAAATCTCCAGATGCCAAACAAATCTGAGTTTCGAACCAATTCAACCGGATCAAAAGAGTCGCCAATGGACGGGTACAACTCGGTGTAATAGGAGAACGCCCCCTGGCGAAAGTCCCTCAGGGCAACGACCACTTGAACGTTCATCCCTTCAAAGGCTTCGGCCAAGCGGCTGACTTTGCACCCCCACGACATCGTCATCGCTGTTTCGGGCTCCGCCCCGTCCAAGCTACCAATCAACACTTCTTCCTCGCTGACCAACAACGGCAAGCCTTTGGCGCGTTCCGCCTTGAGCTGATGCCGCACATGCTCCACATCCCCCTTGCCGCGCAACACGTATTGCCGCAACAACACAAACACCTCATTTTGCTCCAAGGTTCTGGGCTGCCGCACACCCAAGAAGTTGAAGTTGTCCAGAGATGGAAACAAGTGCTTCTGGAGCGTGGTGGTCGCCGTTTTGGGAAGCCCCACATGAAGCACTGCATCAAAACCATTCGGATCCATGGTCTGTAAAATTAACCCCGCCCTTCGTTCCGATGGTAGTATGTAATTTTACTTGGTGGCCGTTCGAAAACACTTCCCACGCCAAACCCACAAACGCGTGATCGTGGTCAGCTACTACTGGCCTCCTTCCGGCGGAGGGGGCGTGCAGCGCTGGCTCAAATTCGCCAAGCTGCTTCCGGAGTTTGGTTGGGATCCGGTCGTGGTGACGCCCTCCAACCCCGACGTCCCGGTGACCGACCCCTCGCTGATCAGCGACGTTCACGACGGGGTGGAAGTGTGGTCCTTTCCCGTCTGGGAACCCACACGCGCGCTCTCCAAGTTGGGGCTCCAGGGCAGCACGTCGCGACTCGGAGCCAGCCAATCGTCCTCCCCTTCATTGGCCTCCAAAGTTGTCAAATGGGTGCGTGGCAACGTGTTCGTGCCAGACGCCCGTGTGGGTTGGGTGAAGCCCGCAACAAGAAAAACACTTGCCCGATTGCGCCGCGAGCCCGTCGACCTCATCGTCACCACAGGCCCCCCGCACAGCATGCAC
>DKNS01000024.1 GCA_002469765.1 Flavobacteriales bacterium UBA7382
GCCCGCTCCAGCTTGCGGACCGACCCAGTGATGGGGCAGTTCTCCGCATATGCTGACGTGCGCACAGAAGTCACCGACAGCGCAGTGGTCGAATTCTTGTACGAAATTGCACGCATTCGAAACACGCAGCCAGACTCCACAGAAATGTTCACGGCGAAGGCGTCTCTGGCCGGTGGGTTTGCTCGTTCGTTGGAAAGCCCCGGCACGGTGGCGCGGTTTGCCCTCAACATCTCTCGCTACCACCTGCCCGAGGATTACTACCAAACCTATCTCTCCCGACTCGACGCAGTGACTGCCGAAGACGTACAACGGGTCGCCCAGGACATGATTCGGTTCAACAACGTCAACATCTGCGTGGTGGGGACGCCGGAAGTCATGGAAAAACTCAAGGTGTTCGACAACCACCAGGGCATCGACGTGTACGACGCATTTGGACGGCGTCAGGTTCCTCGTGAAGACGCCCCCGCGGACTTGACGGTGGACGACGTGCTCAAACGCCACTTTGAAGCCATCGGAGGGAAGAAAGCTTGGAGCAAGGTGAAAACGATGGTGGCCGAAGGCTCTGCAGAATTCGGGGTCGGCTTGAATTTGCAATTCCGTGAATCGATCCGCTTAGAAAAGGACAACCGCGCCAAGCGATCCGAGATGCTCATGTCCAACCAACCGGTGATGGTCCAAATCGTGACGGAGACCGCAGGCAGCCAAACGGCCATGGGTGAAACCAACGCCATGGACGCCAACGAACTTGCGCAGCAACTGACCGACCTTTCCCCAGTCCGCCTATTGAGTCTAGAGAAAGAAGGATATGCCAGTCGCATTCTCGGTGTGGAATCCCTGGACGGCATCTCTTGCACTTTGGTGGAATTCGCCCGAGACGGCCTCGCCGAAACCTATTGGTTCAACAATGAAGACGGGCTGATGACCCAGTCCAAGAAGCCCATGGGCGAAGGCTCCTTCATGGTGGAACGGTTGGATTTGTATCTCCCCCACGGCGAGAAGGCCTTGAAAGTGGCCTCGAGCCGCAAATCCGTGGTGGACGGCCAACCCATCCACCAGCGGACCGTCAGGGTAACCTTCAACGTGGAGTTGGACGACAGCCTTTTCCAACTGGACTGAGCGTGAACGTCGGGACTCCTTTGATTGAACTGTCCGGCGTGAACATCCGGCACCACGAGCACGTCGTGTTGTCAGATGTCGAACTCGAGGTGCGGCCAGGTGAATTGGTCTACCTCGTGGGACGCACAGGGAGCGGAAAGTCAAGCCTGTTGAGAACCCTGTATGGTGATTTGACGCTGAACTCTGGTGAAGGCCGGGTATGCGAGGTGGACCTGAAGAAGGTCACTCCCCGCAACGTCCATGTCTTGCGCCGCAAGCTTGGCATGGTGTTTCAAAATTTTGGATTGCTGGAGGACAGAAGCGTCGACGACAACTTGCTGTTTGCGTTGAACGCCACGGGATGGACCGACAGCAAGTCCAAACACCGACGAATCGACGAAGTGTTGGACGCAGTCGGGCTGAAGCACAAAGGGTACAAACTGCCTTACGAATTGAGTGGAGGCGAACAGCAACGTGTCGCGATTGCCCGGGCCCTGCTCAACGACCCTCCCCTCCTGCTGGCCGACGAGCCCACGGGCAACTTGGATCCGGACACCACAGAAGACATTTTAAATTTGCTCCACGCGCTTCCCGGCGAAGGCAAATCTTTGGTCATGGCCACCCACGATTGGGCGTCCATGGACCAACGTCCAGGGCGCATTTGGAGATGTCAAGACGGCGTTGTGCACGATGAGCATGCGTGATCTCACGGTCCTTATCCCCTGCTGGAACGACGCAGAAGCCCTCTCGGT
This sequence comes from Flavobacteriales bacterium UBA7382, assembly GCA_002469765.1. Lineage (GTDB taxonomy): Bacteria > Bacteroidota > Bacteroidia > Flavobacteriales_D > Sanyastnellaceae > UBA11663. Next base: position 1,848 of record DKNS01000024.1, read on the forward strand.
CACCCTCATGGCATTTGCCTCGCTTCCGCCTGAGCTGCAGGACAGGCTTGACATTGTCGTGTCCGACGGCGCCTCCAAGGACGACACCTTGAGCGTGTTGGCAGCACACGCAAGATTGGTGAGCCATGTGTCTAGCCGACCCGACAGTGGGGTTTACGACGCCATGAACCAAGGTCTAGAATGCGCCTCCGGCAGCCACGTATGGGTGGTTGGCGCCGGCGACATCCCTGACAAAGATGGACTGACCCACGCCCTGGAAGTCTTGGCCACCGACCCAGAGCCCGTGGCGCATGCCTGGTCCGTGGCAGCCCTACCTCCTTTAGAGCCTGGCGTGCCTGCCCGCTTTGAACCCGCATGGGGCGAAGGGCTGTGCTGGAAAAACACAATGCATCACCAAGGACTCCTTGCGCCCAGGGTCTGGCTGGAACGTCACCCTTTCGACACCAACTTGAACGTGCTTGGGGACTACGGCCAAATGCTTGAGTGGCGAAACATGGGCCACCATGTCGCGTGCCATCCTGAAGGAATCCTGTGCCGAGTTGCACCGGCCGGCTTGTCCCGGACCTTCAACAAGACCCTGTACCAGGAAGAATGGCGCATGAAAAAGAAAAGGCTTCGGGGCCCGCAACTTTGGGCTCAGCCATTCTGGCTCTTGGCCAAATGGGCCTTCAAGCAGGTGTCGACGGTCGCCAAGATCTGAGGCTCGTCCACCCCCCAATGAAACTGGTCGCTTGCCTTTCGTAGGGCCTCGGACCAAGACGATTTGTCCGTCGCCAAAACAGATTTGACCGCCTCAATGAGCGCGGAAGGTGATGCGTCTTCCACCACCTCACCTAACCCATGGGCACGCACGATGGCCGCCACTTCTTTTCGCGCCGTCACCACCATGGGCAAACCTGCATGCATGAAGTCAAAGAGCTTGTTGGGCAAGCTCATCTCGTAATTGCCGTGGCCAGACTTGTCCAGGCTCAACCCTACGTCGGCACTTGCCGTAAGCACCCTCAACCGCTCGAAAGGCAGCTTGGGGATGCAGTGCAGTCGCCCCTCAAACCGGGGATGGTCCATCGCGTTTCGAGCCTCCTCCCACTCGACACCCGCACCTACCAGCACAAGCCGAACGCCTTTCATGTCAGGGAGCGCTGCGACAGCTTCAGCGGTCCCACGGTCCCGATCCATGTACGCCCCTTGCATCAGGGCAATGGGCAAATCGACAGGAACGCTGTGCTCCAAAAACGCTTGCCGTCCCTCCACCATAGGTCTGGGTTGACGGCGGGGCATGTTGCGCACCACCCGCACATCCATCCCGTAAGTGGATCGGTACGCTTCGGCAATGCTCTCGTTGACGGTGATCATGCAAGGCAGCTTCGCAAATGCCCAGCGTTCCAGGATGCCCCACAGAGCTTTCTTGAAGGGATGTCCAGTCAGCCCTGCGGCCTCGGTGAAGTACTCATGGCTGTCGTACATGACCGGCAACTTGCCCCACGCCACTGCGGGTGCCAAGGTGTCAAGGTCGTTGCACCAAATCGCATCGAACGCCCTTCCGTTGGACCTGATCCATTGCCAGAAGGCCCCTTGAATTTCTGCATAGAACCGGACGCCACTGTGGGAACGCAACGTCAGCCGTTCTGCAGAAAACGGACCTGAATAAGGCTCGGATCCAGACATGTTGCGGCCCACGAGGTGTGGTTCCCAGCCTGCTTCCTGCAACGTCTGGCATGTCTTCGCCACCCGTTGGTCGAAGTTCAAATCGTTGGAGACCCAGACGGCCACACGCCTGCGAGACGTCACAGCTCGCCGTCTTTCACTTTTTGAAGAACCCGCTTGGTGTAGCGTGGGAAATCCCCCTGCATCATCCAACCGAAATACCCAGGGTCCTTGGCAAGCACGTCCTTGACTCGCTTGCCGGTGTGTTTTCCAAACTGAAACAACACCTCTCCGTCGTCGTCGTACACCAAGCGACCCATGAGGTCAGCGTTGTTGCGCATCCGACAGAATTCCGCCAGAGCCTCCACATCAGAAGGCACAGGCCCCACAGTTTCGCCACGGCTGTTGAGCACGGTGTGCTCTTTGTAACGTTCCAGCTGGGCCAAGAACACATCCACGGTCGCCAGCGTGTCAGGCATGGCTTCATGTGCGCCTTCCAACTCCTTGCCGCAATAGAAGTCGTACGCCGCACGCAGCGTCCGCTGCTCCATTTTGTGGAAGATGTTCTGGACATCAACCAAATGCCGCCCCTCCAACCCGAAGTCGATGCCCACGCGAAGGAATTCTTCAGCCAACATGGGCACGTCAAATCGGTTGCTGTTGAACCCGCCCAAGTCGCAGCCATGAAGCCACTTCAAAAGCCCCGGGGCAATGCGCTCAAACGTGGGGGCATTGGCCACATCTTCATCGTACACGCCGTGCACCAGGCTGCTTTCCAGTGGGATGGGCATTTCAGGATTGACCAGGATGCGGTGTGTTTTGCCCGTCTGCTCGGGCTTCCTGACCACCGTGCCGTCGGGCATAAGTTTGACCATGGCCATTTCCACAATGCGGTCCACCCCCACTTTCGTTCCCGTAGTCTCGAGGTCAAAAAACACCAACGGCCGCTTCAAGTGCAGCTTCTTCACCAATTCCATCATGTTGTTCTGAGCTTGGGAGAAAGATAGGCCCCTTCCCCGAGCGAATCAGCCCTCCATCGGGCGGTTGGGGTCAAACCCTTCCAAGTAATCCGCCACTCGACGCACGAAGCTGCCCCCCAACATTCCATCCACGATGCGGTGATCGTAGCTGTGGCTGAGGAACATCATGCTCCGAACAGCAATGACGTCGCCCTGTTCCGTTTCCAAGACTGCGGGGCGCTTGCGAATGGCGCCCAAAGCCAAAATACCCACCTGCGGCTGGTTGATGATGGGGGTGCCCATCACGTTGCCAAAGGTGCCCACATTGCTCATGGTGTATGTGCCACCAGCGATGTCATCCGGGGTCAATTTTCCAGCGCGCGCGCGGGCCGCGAGGTCGTTCACTTGACGGGCGAGGCCTTGAAGGTTGTACTGGTCGGCGTGCTTGATTACGGGCACAATCAGATTGCCAGAAGGCAATGCAGCGGCCATCCCGAGGTGGATGTTCTTGTGAATCAAGATTCGGTCCCCGTCCAAACTGGCATTGATGCCTGGGAAATCCCGGATGGCCTTGACAATGGCTTCGGCGATCAATGGGGTGAAAGTAAGCTTCTCCCCAAACTTCTCCTGAAAGGCCTTTTTGTTGGCATTGCGCCACTGCACCAAGTTGCTCACATCTGCCTCCACAAACGATGTGACGTGGGGACTGGTTTGAACACTGCGCACCATGTGGTCGGCAATCATCTTGCGCATCCGGTCCATTTCCACAATCTCATGTGCTCCATCCAAGCTCGTCGCCGCAGAAGCCGCTTTGACAACTGGTGATGGAGTCGGAATCGACTCAGGAGCAGGCGTTGCGGCCAGCGACCCATGGCCACGACCTTTCACAAACGACAGGATGTCTTTTTTGGTGACACGGCCTTCTGCCCCAGAGCCTTGAATGGACTCGAGCTCGGCCATGGAAATGCCCTCCTTCTCGGCGATGCTGCGGACCAGCGGCGAGTAAAACCGTCCTGAAGGTCCCTTCCTGGCGGGACCACCCTCCAAGGGGGCCATGACTTCCTCAACAACGGTTGCCGAAGGCGAGCTGGCTTCGTCGAGGGGCGCCACTGGCGTTGGAACCGCTTCGGGCGCGGGCGCGGGCGAATCACCGGCCGCCTCTCCGCCCACGTCAAACCGTGCAATCACAGCTCCGACTTGGACCACATCTCCTTCAGCCACACACCATTCAACCAACGTGCCATCTTCTGGAGCCGGGACTTCCGAGTCCACCTTGTCGGTCGCGATTTCAACGATGGGATCGTCGGCATCCACGTCGGTGCCGGCATCCGCGACAAGTTTGGTGATGGTGGCTTCCGCCACACTTTCGCCCATTTTGGGCAGGAGAATGTCAATGATGGCCATGAGAGATGATTGCTCACCGCGAAAATAAGGCATCCACGACCACCGAAAGGTCCTTTTTCCAATGGTAGTCTTGGGTGTGTGTGAAGGCTTTTCGCTGCGCCGCACGGTCGCCCAGACCATGCTTCAAATCAATCACATGGGGTTTTTCCACATCCAAGGAGCCAGGGCTCACCCACGTCTTTTGGCCCCTTAGCACATGCCATGCCGGTGTCAGCCATGAAGCGAGTCCAAGCGCAATCAACCCCGGGGCCAGCATCAACATCAAGGCCGAGGAAGCCACGTCAAAACGCCGCTTGGTCAAGGCCATTTCAGGACGATGAAGCCCACGCTGAAAATCCACGAACGACGGACGAGCAGCGCCGCCACTGGCCATCAAATCTCCTGCATCGGTCCACGCAATGCGGCAATTCACCCCTCGCTTTCCGAGCTCAGGCAGCGCCTTCACGATGTCGTCTGCCGTGACGTCTCGGCCGCTGAACACCACCTCTTGCACGTTGTGAATTTGCAAGACGTCAGACAGGTCTCCAACGGTCCCAACCCATGGGATCCCGTGGATGGAAGGATGCATCGCTCCTGGGGTGATGTTTTCGTGCGCCCAGAGGGCATGTGCTTGTTGCTTTTGGTGAACCCCTTCCGTTTTTCGCACGAGGTCCACCACGGCAGGCAAATCCTGCGCCGCCACCAACACACGACGAATCATCTTGGGATTGCCAGATCGCTTCCAACGACGTCGGGACACCGCGACATAGACTATGCCCTGTAAGAGCACAAGTCCCAGGATCCCTGTGCGGCTAAACCGCCAAGCTTCCGGCCAAAGACTGTAGGTGATGATGGTCAACGAAGACGCGGCCACCCAAGCCGACAAGGGACGAAACCGCGAATGCAACCGACTGTGCTCGGCGTGCCCACCAAGCAACGTCAGCGCAACGGTTTGGAGGGCCCAAAGCCCCCCCCCTTGCCACATCACATCGTGCCAGTTGAACTGGCGTTGTCCCAAGACGTCCAAAGCCCAAAGCCAAGCGCCAAACGCCGCAAGAGTGAGGCTGGCAACCCGAATCAAGTCTCCCCACCGCGAAAGCATCCGACGCACCACTGCCAGGGCAGCACGGCCGTAGATGGCCACCCGAATCATCCAAGAAAAGGCGCGTGCTTGCCGCCCCTCGTAATGTTTGGCCGCAAACAACAGCATCGCATTGTAAAACACCATCACGTAGTTGAGGCTGCCCTTCTTGGTACTTTCTCCTTTGTAATGAATGATGCTCGTGTCGGCGCAGTAGTGGTTTTCCCATCCCCCCAACACCAAACGCCAGCTCAGGTCGATGTCCTCTCCGTACATGAAGAACTGCTCGTCGAGCAGACCGACCTCGTCCAACGCATCCCTGCGCATCCACATGTACGCCCCTGCCAGAATGTCCACTGCGCCAGTGTCATGTTCGCCCAAGTGCCCCGCGTAATACGCGTTGAATTGATTTGATTTGGGCCAGAAGTGGTGCAAACCTGCCATCCGGCAAAACGCCACCCACGGCGTGGGCAATCCCCGCTTGGATTCGGGCAAGTACATGCCCGTCCCGTCATACATCGGCACCCCCATGCCCCCTACTTTAGGGTGGGCCTCCATGTGCTCGAGCCCCTTGGTGAAAGTGTCTTCGCGCACGACTGTGTCGGGATTCAGAAGCAAAACGTGCTTCCCCAATGACTGGCGAATGGCCTGGTTGTTGGCCACAGAAAACCCCACGTTGTCATGGTTGACAATCAACTTTACCCATGGGAACCGGCGATTGACCATGTCCACAGAGCCATCGACGCTCTTGTTGTCCACCACCCACACTTCCACATCGAGGCCTTTGGAGGCCCGTTCAACGGACACCAAACATTGCTCGAGGAACGCCCGAACGTTGTAACTGACGATCACGACGCTGAGGTCGGTCATCCCTTGTACGGCAAGCGGTTCAACAACGAGCTGGACAGCGTGGCCTCGTCTGCGTACTGCAGAGCTTCCCCGACGGAGACACCGCGTGCAATGGTGGTCAGCAAAATGTCGTGGGATTGAATGCGTTTGGCCAGATAAAATGCGGTCGTGTCCCCTTCCATAGAGGCGGGCAGAGCCAAAATCACCTCCTTCACTTCGGTCGATTGCACCCGCTTGACCAACGATTCCACCGTCAGGTCAGCGGGCCCCACACCATCCATGGGGCTGATGACGCCGCCTAGAATGTGGTACAGCCCCCGGTACTCACCCACCGATTCCAAGGCGAGGAGGTCGCGGATGTCCTCCACCACACACAAAGTGGAGCTGTCGCGGTGGGGGTTCGCACAAATGTTGCACACTCCGTCTTCCGTGGGATTGTGGCAGATAGTGCAAGGCTTGACCCCTTGACGCATGGCCACCACACTCTCCGCGAAGTCTCTCACGCGATCTTCGTCCCTTGCCAGCATGTGCAGCACAAGGCGCAATGCCGTGCGGCGTCCAATCCCCGGAAGGCTCGCCATTTGATCCACGGCGGATTCGATCAACCTTGAGGGCAATTGCATGGTGCGAAGTTACATTTGGCGCCATGACACCGACCCTCGTGCTCTGCATTTCCCTCGCTTACGTTGGCTTGCTGTTGGCCGTGTCTCGTTGGTCATCGCGTCGGTCCGGTTCCGAAGAAGACGTCTTTTTCGTGGCCAAAAAAAGCGCGCCCTGGCCCCTCGTGGCGTTCGGCATGGTGGGGGCATCGCTGTCCGGCGTGACCTTTCTGAGTATCCCAGGTTGGGTGCGGGACCAAGAATGGACTTACATGCAGATGGTCCTTGGATATTGTATTGGTTATATCATAGTTGCGACCATCCTACTCCCGCTTTACTACAAGCTAGAACTGACAAGCATCTACAGTTATTTGGGCACGCGATTTGGGACTGAAGCGCGCAAAACAGGTTCTGCCTTTTTTCTGTTGAGTCGTGTCGTCGGCGCGTCGTTCAGATTGTTCCTGGTGGCCTTGGTTTTGGAGGTCCTTGTGCTGGAGCCATTGGCCGACGGGAATGTTCCCGGTTGGTGGTTTGCAGGCACCACCGCCGCCATCCTGGCGGTCATCTACGCCTACACTCGTCGAAGCGGCATGGGCACCGTGATCTGGACGGACACCCTTCAAACGGCCTGCATGCTCCTCGCGGTGGTCATGACCGTCGGGGGCATTTTGCATGCTGGGGGCCAAAGTTGGTGGGACTTGCCCTCTGCCGTGGCCGACACAGGCATGACCAAAGTTTGGGTCACCGACGAATGGCGGGCCAGCAACCATTGGCTCAAGCACATCCTGGCGGGGATGTTCGTGACGGTGGCCATGACAGGGCTGGACCAAGACATGATGCAAAAGAACTTGGCCTGTCGCTCGCTCGGCGACGCCCAAAAGAACATGGGGGTTTTCACCGTCATCTTGGTGAGCGCCAACCTTTTGTTCCTCAGCATGGGCGCCTTGTTGTGGATGCACGCAGGACGCATCGACATGGCCCTTCCTGAAGCCACCGACAAACTTTATCCCCTCGTGGCGCTGGGCGGTTCCCTGGGCCCCGCGCTCGGGGTCGCGTTTTTGATCGGGCTCTTGGCGTCGGCCTTCAGCTCGGCCGACTCGGCCCTGACCGCCCTCACCACATCCACGTGCATCGATTTGATTGACACGCCGTCCAAGTCGCCTGAGGAGGCCTCCCTCATCAGGAAGCAAGTTCACCTGGGGCTCGCCATCCTGCTGTGGCTTGTCATTGTGGCGTTCAACGCAGTCAACGACACATCTGTGGTCGCTGCCCTGTTCACCGCGGCCAACTACACCTACGGTCCACTGCTTGGGTTGTTCGGGGTGGGCATGTTCACGGCACTGCGTCCTCACGCACCCTGGATCCCTTGGGCCTGTGTGCTGGCGCCAGTGGCTGGATATGGCCTGGAGCAAGTGCTGACTGCGTGTGTGGGCTTCAGCTTTGGGTTTGCCCTGCTGCCCGTGAACGGGTTGTTGACAGCCTGCGGCCTCTGGTTCATATCTGAGCGCACCTGACGCTGCGCGCCTGAAAGCGGGGTGTACTTTTGGGCTGCAAAATTTCTTCACCTAAGATGGAACACATCACGTCCAAACTGCTTCAGCGCCTTAGCGAGTCAGCCACCATTGCCATGTCACGCAAGGCCCGCGAATTGAAAGACCAAGGCATTGACGTCATTTCCTTGTCGTTGGGCGAGCCCGACTTCGACACGCCTGACGCCATGAAACAAGCAGGCATAGACGCCATCCAAGCCAACGAAACTCACTACACTCCCGTGCCGGGAACACCCCGCGTGCGGAAAGCCATTGTGGAAAAATTCAAGCGAGACAACGGGTTGATCTACGGCATAGATGAGGTGGTTGTGAGCACTGGAGCCAAACAAAGCTTGGCCAATGTGGTGTTGTCGCTCGTTGATCCGGGAGACGAAGTGATTTTGCCCGCGCCGTTTTGGGTGAGTTACGAGGAGTTGATCAAGGTTGCCGGTGGCACCCCTGTGATCATGCCGACGAGCATCGACAACGACTACAAAGTTCAGCCTGAGGAGTTGGAGGCTGCGATCACAGACAAAACACGCTTGGTGATGTACTCCTCGCCGTGCAACCCTTCCGGTTCAGTTTACACACACGACGAAACTGCCGCGCTCGCAGACGTGCTCCGCAAGCACGACCGAATCATCACTGTCAGCGACGAAATTTATGAGCTCATCAACTTCACCGAGAAGCACGCAAGCATGGCCGCGCAGCCAGGAATGTGGGAGCGCACGGTGACCGTGAATGGCGTTTCGAAGGGATTCGCCATGACAGGCTGGCGCTTGGGGTACATAGGTGCGCCCAAGTGGATTGCGGCGGCATGCACCAAAATTCAGGGCCAATTCACCTCTGCCCCATCCAGCATCACTCAGGCCGCAGCAGCAGCGGCACTCGAAGCTGACCCCAGCGTAACCAGCGCAATGGTGGCAGCGTTCCGCCGTCGACGGGCGTTGATGGTCGAGGGGCTCAGTGAAGTTCAAGGCTTCAAAGTCAACCAACCCATGGGCGCGTTTTACGTGTTTCCAGATGTAAGTGCGCTGTTCGGCAAGTCGTTCGAAGGCAAAACCCTTGAGAATTCAGACGACTTGGCGTTCTTCTTGCTCGAGAAAGCCCAGGTAGCCTCTGTGCCTGGCGCTGCCTTTGGCACGCCAGAATGCATACGCTTGTCCTATGCTGCATCCGACGCAGTGCTTCAGGAGGCGGTGTCTCGTATTCAGAAAGCATGCGCACTTTTGGTCTAAAGTCCGACCTTTGTGCGCATGAGCAAGGTGGATCAACCCCTTCCCTTTGACGTCCTTCCTTGGGACAGCCCCAAGGTGTGTGTGGTTGGTGACGTGATGGTTGACGCCTACATGATGGGATGCGTAAGCCGTGTCAGCCCGGAAGCCCCAGTGCCAGTTGTGGATGTGACGAGAAGAGAGATCCGTGCAGGTGGCGCCGGCAACGTGGTGAAAAACCTTCATGCCCTGGGGGCCGATGTAACCTTGGTCAGCGTGGTCGGTCGAGACGCCTCTGGTGCCGAGTTGACCACCCTACTTGAACAAGTCTGTACTCCGCATCTGGTGGTCGACCCTTCGCGACCGACCACTGTCAAAACACGCGTGATCAGTGGAGGACAACATGTGGTTCGGGTGGACGAGGAATCCACCATGGATGTGTCCTCGGCGGTGGGGCAAGACGTGCTGAACACGTTCAAGGCAGTGCTTCAAGGCAAAGATTGTCCAGATGTGGTGATTTTAGAAGACTACGACAAGGGTTTGCTGACTGAAGACACTGTCGCGGGATTGCTTTCTGCCTGTCAAGCCTCAGGAGTGCCTGTGGCCGTGGACCCCAAACTCAAACGTTTCCAGTTTTACAAGGGCGTGGCCTTGTTCAAGCCCAACTTGAAAGAATTGAATGAAGGCCTCGGGTTGACGGAGTCTGCTCACCCTCAACAGACCGAGGCCATGACCGAGGCCGTGGAACGACTCAAGGCCGACCTGGGGTGTGACCGAGTGATGGTAACCTTGGGCGAGCATGGCACCTGGATCCATGCGCCCCACGAGGACATTGTTCACCAGCACATTCCAGCGGTTCCGCGTGAAGTGATGGACGTCAGCGGCGCCGGGGACACCGTGATTTCTGTTGCGGCGCTGTTGCTGGCTTCCGGATGTGACGCCAACGCCATTGCGCGCGTGTCCAACCTGGCAGGCGGATGGGTGTGCGAACGCGTCGGGGTCGTGCCCATCTCCAAAGCAGACTTGCAAGCGGAACTGCCCCGCGTCCAAGCCTCCATTTCAGATCCACGTTGAGCTGGCAAGAATTTCGTGAAAGGGCCAACGTGTGGCTCTACGACAGCAAGGACCAAGCCCTCGGCTTGTTTCAATGGCTGAACCTCGTGGTGAACTTGTCGGCCCTCGTTTCGCTCGCCATGTACTACGGGTACGACCATTCCACCGAGACCGCAGTGCAACTGTTTGGGGTGGTCAAATTCAGCTTTGGCTTCTACGTGCTGCACTATCTCATTCGGGTGTTGTACCACTTTCACCCGAAGACGTTCTTCCGGGAAACCTGGCCGGAAGGACTGTTGATGGCATTGCTGGCCGTCGAAGGTGCAGGTGACCTCTTCTTGGGCATGCCCCTTCTGGGGTCTGCTGTGAGCACCATCTTGCCCAATGCCACCGATCTGAGCACCTTCTTGGTGCAGGGCTACCTTTTTGTGGCCATTCTTTCAGAATGGATGAGGCCCGGCTCTCGGCTGCCAAGCGTCAAAGTGCACCCGGCCATGGTGTTCATCATGAGCTTTCTCCTGTTGATTGCCGTCGGCACGTGGCTGCTTCGCATGCCCCAAATGACGACAGTGGAAGGGGGCATGCCTTGGGCAGATGCGTTCTTCACCGCCACGAGCGCGACCTGTGTCACAGGATTGATGAGCGTGGACACCATGACGTATTTCACCCACAAAGGGCATTGGGTGCTCTTGGTCCTTATCCAGCTAGGTGGCCTGAACTTCATTGCCTTCGGGTCTTTTTTGGCTTTGGCGTCCAAATTTGGCCTGGCAGTCAAGCAACATGACGTCATTGAAGATTTTGTAAACACGGACAGTCTCTTGGGGAGCAGCGGCACCCTAAGCAAGGTGGTCCTGTGGTGCCTGGGTTTGGAACTGATCGGCGCTGCGGCCCTCATGGCTCTGTGGAGCCCCGATGTGCCGTTCTATGGGTGGACCGACCGTGCATTCGCGTCGGTGTTCCACAGCATCTCCGCCTTCAACAACGCGGGCATCACCCTCTTCACCGATGGCTTGGCCCACCCTTGGGTGGCCACCAACTGGCTTGTGCATTGGGTCATCACGGCGCTGGTGTTCTTGGGGGCACTTGGCATGATCGCCATGTTTGACCTGTTCGACGTGTCGAAGCTCCGGGAGCGCATGATGCAACCCTGGAAAACCATCTCCTTCCCCACCAAAATCGCTTTGTATTTTTCAACTGGACTGGTGGTGTTCGGTGCGGTCGCCTTCGGTGCGCTGGAATGGCAAGGGACCATGGAGGGGATGTCCTGGTTTGGGAAATTCACCACCGCTGTATTCCAAAGCGTGACACGCACGAGCGGATTCAACACGGTCGACATTGGTGCAGTGGGAATGCCCATGCTCTTCTTGCTGTTGGTGCTGATGTTCATTGGCGCCTCCTCAAGCTCAACGGGTGGCGGCATCAAAACGTCCACCTTCGCCCTCGTGTTGGCCGATGTCGCTCGGACGGTTCGAGGGGCAGACCACGTTCAAATCTTCAAGCGCACCATCAACGACGTATTGCGGTCCCGGGCGTACAGCGTGCTGCTGTTCTTCTTGGTTGGAAACCTCTGCGGGGTTTTTCTGTTGACCTTGACAGAATCTGCACTATTGAACGCCAAAGCTTGCACCTTTTTTGACCTGGCCTTCGAGCACGTGAGCGCCATGGGCACCGTCGGGTTGAGCACGGGCATCACACCCATGTTGTCCACAGCGGGCAAACTCGTGCTTTCTGCGGCCATGTTCGTGGGACGTGTGGGCACTTTGACCGTGGCCTTTGCCGTCGGTGGTCGAACCTTGCAATCCCATTTCAAATACCCTGACGGGCATACGCTCGTTGGGTGACCCACCACCCTTTTACCATGGGCACGAAAATCACCCCCTACGTCAACTCTGACGACGAAGCCAAGAAGAACCAAGTTGAACGGATGTTCGATGGCATCGCACACAGGTACGATTTCCTCAATCACTTTTTCTCACTGGGCATCGACGTGTTGTGGCGCAAAACCTGCATCCGCATCCTTCGGAAAGAGTCGCCGTCCAAGCTCTTGGATGTGGCCACAGGCACCGCGGATTTCGCCATTGAAGCAGTCCGCATGGGGCTTGAGGCGCATGTGTCGGGGGTAGACATCAGCGCAGGGATGTTGGACGTGGGGCGAAAAAAAGTGGCGTCTCGCGGATGGGACGACCGCATTGATCTGATCCAAGGGGACTCGGTCAGCTTGCCCTTCGAGGAGGGACACTTCGACGCCTACACTGTCGCGTTCGGCGTTCGGAACTTTGAAAAACTCCAAGACGGGCTGCAAGACATGCGTCGGGTGTTGAAGCCAGGCGGACTTGGGCTCATTCTGGAGTTTTCGAAGCCACGAATCTTCCCAGTCAAACAAGTGTTTGGGCTGTACTTCAAACACATCATGCCCACCGTGGGACGCTGGGTGAGCAAGGACCCTGCGGCCTACACCTACCTGCCCGAAAGCGTCGATGCGTTCCCAGAGGGCCAGGATTTCCTGGACGAAATGCGAAAGGCGGGGTACGTTGACTTGAATGCCCGCCCCTTGACAGGCGGCATTGCGACCGTGTACACCGGGCGCAACCCGAAGGCGACATGATTCTCAAGGTCCTCCCCAGCACGCTTTCCGGCGACAATGTTTGGGCACCTCCAAGCAAAAGCATCATGCAACGGGCCTTGGCCTTGGCGACATTTGCAGAGGGCACCACCATGTTGCGAAGGCCCTCGGAATCGGACGACTGCACCCAAGCCATGATGATGAGCGCCCAACTCGGCGCGACCTTGGAGTTGGGCGACGATGCGGTGGCCGTGAATGGCGTGGCCCGACCTGCGCCCCGCACCGACACCTTGACCCCAGGAGAATCTGGACTTGGGGCACGCACATTTGGCACCCTTGCCGCCCTGCACGACCACCCCATTCAGCTGGGCCGAGAGGGCACCCTTGCGGCGCGCTCCTTCGACAGTTGGGCTGACGCTTTGCGCACTTGCGGTGCTGAGGTGGACGGTCAAGGGTACGGGGAATCCCTTTCAGTCAAAGGCCCCATGCTTTCAGGTGTCTATGAATTGGATGCGAAAGGAACCAGCCAAGTCATCACTGGGTTGTTGTGCAGCCTTCCTTTGCTTGAAGGAAATTCTCAATTGACAGTCCACAACGTCGTGAGCACCCCCTACATGGAGATGACGTTGGAAATGATGGAGGACTTTGGGCTCCAAGTGGAGGCCCGTCACCTGGAGGACAGCCGAACGTGGATCCTGAACATCCCCGGCAACCAAAGGGCGCAGGGCGTGGACATGACCGTCGATGGCGACTGGTCCGGCGCGGCGTTTTTGTTGGGTTTGGGACTCTTGTGTGCCCCACACTCCTTGACCGTGGAAGGCTTGGCCAGCAGCGTCACCCAAGCGGACGAAGCCATCAAAGGAGCGCTGCTGTTCAGTGGATGTCGCCTAGCCGGGGTGGACGACGGCATCCAAATCTTTGCAGGAAAACCCAAGGCATTTCAAGTGGACTTGACCGATTGTCCTGACTTGTTTCCTCCGCTTGCTGCCATGGCCGTATTTGCCAAGAAACCCAGCACGTTCAAGGGGCTACACCGTCTGGACAACAAGGAATCCAACCGCGGCTTGGCCATCCAGGAAGAATGGGGCAAGCTCGGGATTCAGGTGGACCTAGACGAACCCAACGACACCCTTCGCGTGCACCCAGGAAAGCTTCAAGCTGGACGGATCGACCCGCGGGGAGACCACCGGATGGCCATGGCGGCCTCGATTCTAGGCGCAGCAGGCGCAGCAGTGGAGATCTTGGACGCCGAATGTGTGGCCAAGAGTTATCCTGCTTTCTTCGACGACCTCGAAGCGCTGGGCGTGGCGATTCAGGTGGTGGCCAAATGAGGCTCAGGAGTGCGGGTCATCAGCACCGCTGAAATCGCCCCAGTCAATCCTCCAAATACGGGCCCAACCGTCCACGCCAAAATCGGAAGGGACATCCACGCCCAGAAGGGCAACCCCACGCCCAGAGCGGTTTTCCATTCGCGCAAGCTTCTGCGCAACCCGTCACGTCCGTCCAGCGCTTCCCGCTCCCAGACGTAGTCCATCATCGACGCGCCGTACACCCAGACACCGAACGCCCAAGTCAACACCAGCCAAAATGGGGCCATCACGGGCAACGCCAAAGTCGCCAACCAGCACATCAGCAGCACCCCCCATTCAAAGGCAGCAAGCGTCAACGCCGATCGAAGTCCGCGCCATGCATCCTTCCATGCGCGACGCCATGAAAAAGGCAATTCCCTTCCAGTCAGCTTGACTTCGGTGGCTTCACTCACCATGGCCAGAATGGGCCCCATGCACACCAAGACCACGTGCTTGGTGAGCTTGAGCTTGACCACCAAAAGCAACAGTGACACCACGCCTTGGGTCAAGCTTGAGATCCAACCGGCACCGCGTTCCACACCAAGGGTGTCGACCACGCATTTGGCCACGTCGCCTGCAATCCATGAGATGCCCCACCAACCCAGCACCGACAGCGCCACGGCAACGGTTGTGGCAGGCCACAACCACATTCGCAATGGCCCTCGAAGCCATGCCCAAGCCTGGCGATGGGCCTGAAACCAACTCAGGTTTGTCATGTTGCTAATGTGAGAAAATGAGCGGGAGCCTGCCAACTCTGGCTGCGGAAAGATGTGAACTTTCCGACATGCGAATTCACTTGATCGCCGTGGGCGGAAGCGCCATGCACAATTTTGCCTTGGCCTTGTCCCACGCAGGCCACCACGTCACGGGGAGTGACGACCAAATCTTCGAGCCGAGCCGCGGGCGGTTGGCCAAAGCGGGACTTCTTCCCAAACAAGAGGGCTGGCACCCGTCCAACATCACCTCTGATTTGGACGTGGTCATCCTGGGCATGCACGCCCTTGCTCACAACCCTGAACTCCTGCGTGCCCAAGAACTCGGGTTGACCATCCAGAGCTACCCTGAATTCTTGCGCTTTGCCACAGAGCAGAAGAAGCGGATGGTGGTGGCCGGGAGCCATGGCAAAACCACGGTCACTTCCATGGTGCTCCACGCGCTGCACGGCGCCGGGGTGGAAACAGACCTCATGGTGGGGGCGCAATTGGATGGATTTGACCGCATGGTCGACCTGGACGATCGGCACGACTGGGCCGTAATTGAGGGTGACGAATACCTCAGCTCCCCGATCGACCGAAGGCCCAAATTTTTGTGGTACGGACCCCATGTGACCATCTTAACTGGAATCGCATGGGACCACGTGAACGTGTTTCCCACAGAGGAAAACTATGTGTCCCAATTTTCGGCTTACCTCCGCACCGTCCAACCGGAGGGCGTGGTGGTGTACTGCGAGGAGGACCCCAAGGTTCGCGCAGTGGTGGCCGAAGTGCGACCCGAGCGGCCAGACGTTTCGTGGATTCCCTACCGCACCCCTGAGCACAGGCCCACCCCGAAGGGCAGTGAAGTGCGTTGGGGCGGTGACTTCCTCGAGATGAAGCTCCTGGGCGCCCACAACATGCAAAACTTGGCCGCGGCGCGGCAAGCATGTCACGCCATGGGGCTCTCTCACGACGCGTTTGACCTGAACATGGCGAGCTTCACTGGGGCATCACGTCGGCTTGAAGTGGCAGAAGAGGACCCGGGGCAGGCTTTCACAGCGTTCCGAGATTTTGCCCACGCGCCCTCCAAATTGAAGGCCACTCAGGCATCGGTGGTGGGACAATTTCCTGAACGGAAAGTCACCGCCTTCTTTGAACTTCACACCTTCAGCAGCTTGAACCGGACATTCCTGCCTCAATACGACGCTGCCATGGACGCCGTGGACCATGCTGTGGTGTTCTTCGATCCTGCAGTGGTGGCGCACAAACGCTTGCCAGAACTCAACGCATCGTTCGTCAAGTCCTGTTTTGGCAGGGAAGATTTGGAGGTGGTGACCTCCGCAAAAGCTTTGGAGGCACGGCTGGCCCAAGTACCCGGCCAGAACCATGTATTGCTGTTGATGAGCAGCGGTCGGTTTGGAGGCGCCAACCTCAGCCGAGCCCAACGTCGAGAGACATCATGACAATGAATCCTCCGATGAAACCCAAGGTGGCGATGTCGGTGTACTTGTCCCGTTGGGTCTCTGGGATGACTTCTTCGATGACGACGTAAATCATCGCTCCGGCAGCAAACGAGAGCGCATACGGCAAAATGGGCCGCATGGCCATCACCGCAACCGCGCCAACCACCGCGGCCACAGGCTCCACAACCGCCGACAATTGCCCGAACCACCAAGCTCTCGTCCGGCTCACCCCGTCGCGCCTCAAAGGCATGCTGACCGACAGCCCTTCCGGAAAGTTCTGGATGCCAATTCCAATGGCCAGGGCCACGGCTCCGGCCGTGGTCGCTCCATCCAACCCCAGCGCAGCACCGCCAAACAACACCCCCACCGCCAACCCTTCTGGAATGTTGTGGAGAGTGATGGCCAACACCAAAAGCGTGGTGCGGTGCCAATCGGTTTTGGGACCCTCCGCCTCTTCCTTTTTGAAATTGATGTGCAGGTGAGGCGTGAACTTGTCCAACATGAAAATGAACAAGGCCCCCAGACCGAAACCAATGGCCGGAGGACCCACCTTTTCGAACCCTTCTCCCCCTGTCATCTCAATTGCGGGCGCCAACAGCGACCAAAAACTTGCCGCCACCATCACCCCACCCGTGAACCCCAGCATGCCATCAAACCACTTTCGGTTCATGCTCTTGAACGGAAACACGAGCGCGGCCCCAGCCGCAGTCATGGCCCAAGTGAACAACGTTCCCACCAAAGCGGCCTTCACCGGCCCCATGGACTCCATCCACACAATCAACCCTTCCATCATGGGCGCAAGATATTCACGACATTCGTGACATGAAGCGATTGTTCGTGGTCCGACATGGAAAAGCGGAAGCCAAGCACCCCAATGGGGACTTTCACCGTGCCTTGGCCCCACGAGGGCAGGGAGATGCAGAGGCCCTCGGACAATGGAGTCACGGTGCGCATGTGTTGGGAAGTCCCGTGTTGACCAGTCCGGCAATTCGCACCACCCAAACCACATCCATCCTGCGTGAAGTGTGGGGCGCCGAAGAGACGGCCATCACCGTGCTCGAGGACGGGTATTTGGCAAGCGACCGGGCATGGCTCGGCTGGATCAACGCCCTCAGCGACGAGCATGAACAAGCTTGGATTGTGGGGCACAATCCTGGGTTGAGCGAGCTTGTGGAGCGTCTGACGGAACAGCCGCTGTGGCTGCCCACATGTGGCATGGCAGAGATTGAGCTTCAAATCGAACAATGGGACGCGGCTTTTGCAGGCGTCGGTCGATTGCGCGGGTTGTTCACCCCCAAATCCTCGTTGTGCCCATGACACGGTCCAACGCTGCGTGGTGGGTGTTGGCGGTGCTGCTCGCCCTGTTCCTGTGGCGCTTTGGTCAGCTTGCCTCCTACCTCTTGGGGGCCATTGCCTTGAGTTTTGCCGGGCGGCCTGTCGTGCAATGGATCGCAGCCCGCCGCTTGGGGTCCAAGACCGTTGGCCACGGTTTCGGTGCAGCCTCGACCCTCGCGCTCATGGTGGCCTTGTTGACAGGTGTCGTCTTGCTATTCACACCTCTGCTCGCCCAACAAGCGGCCGCGCTGGCTCATGTCGACTCCGCAGCGCTCATTGCCGCTTGGAACGACCTTCTGAAAATGGTGGACCGTTACACCACTTGGGTGGACCTGAGCGGTCAAGGCGTGGCCAACAGCGCCTACCTCGCCGACCAATTGACACACATGATTCCTGTGGACGCCCTGAGCGGCATGTTGACGGGGCTGCTTTCGTCCCTTGGCAACGTCTTCGTGGCGGGGTTCTCCGTCTTGTTCATGGCCTTCTTTTTAATGAGGGAACCCGACCTCTTCCATCGCCTGGTGATGGGATTGACACCACCCTCGCAACAGGAGTCTGCCCAGCGCATCCTGTCCCGATCCGGCGAATTGTTGACACGCTATTTCGGTGGATTGGTCATTCAAGTGAGCATCGTCACCACGGTGGTGGGCATGGGCTTGACCGTCATCGGGGTGCCTCATGGCCTGTTGCTGGGTCTGCTGGCTGGGCTGTTCAATTTGATTCCCTACCTCGGGCCCATTGCTGGTGTGCTCGTAGGGTTGGTCGTCATGGTGTCGAGCGGCATCGATGGCGGCACTTTGGGATGGGGACTGGCCATGTTTGCGGCGGCCCAAGCCATAGACAATGTGTTCACCCAGCCAGTGGTTTTTGCCAAAAGGGTGTTCGCCCATCCACTGGAGATTTTCATCGTCGTCTCCGTGGCTGGAAGCTTGGCAGGGCCGATGGGCATGGTGCTGGCCATTCCGGGCTACACACTCATCCGCATCGTGGCTCGAGAATTTCTGCAGGAAGTGCCTTGGGTTCAAGCCCTTACGCAACGCATGGATTCCCCGGAGCATGGGGATGTGAATGCAGGGTGAACAATTGTTGATGAAATCCATCGGCCAACCACAAACGGTGGCTTCACTTTGGTCTACCTTTGAATCCCGTATATGCGGGACATCTCTACTCCAATTTCTTCTTCCACCGACACCCTGGCCAGCGGCCGGAACAGCCGGTATATTTTTGTCACTGGCGGCGTGAGCAGCAGCCTCGGAAAAGGCATTGTGAGTGCCTCTCTTGCCAAATTGCTTCAAGCCCGCGGCTACTCTGTGACGATCCAAAAGTTGGACCCGTACATCAACGTTGACCCAGGCACTCTGAATCCCTACGAGCACGGCGAGTGCTATGTAACGGTGGATGGCGCGGAAACAGATTTGGATTTGGGCCACTACGAGCGTTTTCTCAACGTTCAAACCACGCAAGCCAACAACATCACCACTGGGCGTATCTACCAGAGTGTCATTGACAAAGAGCGCCGCGGCGAGTACCTCGGCAAGACTGTTCAAATCATCCCGCACATCACAGACGAAATCAAGCGATGTGTTCAGATTCTGGGATCCAAGAAGGACTACGATTTCGTAATTACAGAAATCGGAGGCACCGTGGGCGACATCGAATCGTTGCCCTACATCGAGGCAGTGCGTCAGATGAAATGGGAAAGTCCCGAAGACACCCTGGTGGTGCATCTGACCCTGGTGCCCTACTTGTCAGCTGCAGGAGAACTGAAGACCAAACCAACCCAGCACTCCGTCAAGCAACTGCTCGAATTTGGCGTGCAAGCCGACATTCTGGTCTGTCGCACCGAGCATCCGTTGCCGACCAACGTTCGCTCCAAACTGGCTCGGTTCTGCAACGTCGCCACGGACGCTGTAATCGAAAGCATTGACGCGGATTCCATCTACGACGTGCCCCTGCTCATGCAGCAGGAGAAGTTCGATGAGGTTGTGCTGCGCAAATTGGGCATGGATTCCGCCGACACGTCGGCCAACCTCCACGAATGGCGAGACTTCCTCAGCCGTTACAAGAACCCAAGGCGCTCCGTCAAGGTAGGCTTGGTCGGAAAATACGTCGAGCTGAAGGACAGCTACAAAAGCATCGCCGAAGCCCTTGACCATGCAGGAGCCAAACTGGAAACCAGCATCGATTTAGATTGGATCCACAGCGAGCAGTTGACTGGCGACAATCTCACTGCCCGGCTTTCTGGCCTGGACGCCATTTTGGTGGCGCCTGGATTTGGGTCCCGCGGCATCGACGGCAAACTCCTTGCCGTGGAACACGCCCGCACAACGGGAACACCCTTCTTCGGCATTTGCCTAGGGATGCAATGCGCGGTGGTGGAATTTGCCCGCAACGTCCTTCACCTCGAGGAGGCTCACTCTGCGGAGATCAAAGAGTACACCCCACACCCCGTCATCGACATGATGGCGGAGCAGAAGAGCATCACCAACATGGGCGGCACCATGCGTCTTGGGGAATACCCTTGCGAGCTCCAAACCGGCTCGAAGGCACACACGGCTTATGGAGATGTCGAATTGGTGGACGAACGGCACCGCCACCGTTACGAGTTCAACAGCTCGTATCGAAGCCAATTCGAGAAAGCCGGGATGATTGCCACAGGCATCAACCCTGACAACGACTTGGTCGAAATCGTGGAGATTCCGTCGCACCCCTATTTCGTGGCCTCCCAATTCCATCCGGAATACGCCAGCACAGTACTCAAGCCGCATCCCTTGTTTGTGTCCTTCGTGGAGGCCACCGTGATTCATTCGGCGTCCCAAGACGTCGCGGCAAGTTCTGCCAAAGCCTGAGTTCTTATTCCTTCATCGGCTTCAACATCGCCACATGGGGAATTCCGTCCTCGAGGTAGGTCTCTCCGCATGGCACAAAGCCGAGGTCTCGGTAGAACTGCCCGAGATAGCATTGGGCTGAGATTCGGACGTCGAGTCCCGGCCATTCTCGCCGACACACTTCCAGGCTCCGATGCATCAGCACCTTGCCCAATCCAGTGCCACGCAAATCGCTGCGTGTCGCCACTCGTCCGATGCTGGGTTCTTTGTAACTGACCCCTGGTGCAAGCACGCGGGTGCAGCAAGCCGCCGCAACACCTTTGGATTCATCCTCGTCGGAAGCCCACACGTGAATGCTCCTCAGGTCCTTGCCATCCAGCTCGCTGTAGGGACAATTTTGCTCCAACACGAAGACATCGATGCGCAAACGCAAGATCGCATGCAATTCATCGCGGTCCATTTTCGACCACGGCTTGGCATTCCAGGTAAGGCCCCTCTCCATGGACCAAAGGTAAGGGCATGAAAAAAGGGGCCGAAGCCCCTTTTCAAGTCAATGTCATCAAGTGTTCAGAAGCGCGCTCCGAAGCCAATTCCAATTGAAAGGTTGTCGGAAGATCCGTCAGGCAGACCAAAGCTGTATTGAACGTTTGGAGTCAAAAAGAGACAATCCTTGAAGTCAATGTAACGCCCTGCGGCGATGCCAGCATCCAAATCTCCGGTGACATCAGTAGCCTGCAGGCCCACCCAATAGTCATCCATGAAATAGGCCGCGCCAAGGCTCAAGCCCATGTTGTCGGTTGGACCGTTTGCGGATGCCTGGATGACAATGTCATCTGCAACAGCATAGCCGACAGTTGGTGCTATGGCCACGCCAGTTGAAAACACATTCAACAAGGTGGTGGCGTCACCGGTGCCCAAGTACCAAGAGCCCTGAGGCTGACTTGCATCTTGACCAAAGCTCACAAATGCAACCGNNGCTCCGACACCAATTGAGATGCTCAATTCGGGTTCTGTTGTCAACATATCCAAGTTGAGTTGAGGCGTGATGTACAGCACATCCTTGAAATCAATATAACGACCAGCGTTCAAGCCAAGGTCGAAATCGTTCATGGGATCATGGAGTTGCAATCCCACGTAGTAGTCACCCATGAAGTACTGACCTCCGAGTGAAAGATTGAGTGAATCCAAAGCACCCCCGAAACCGGTCATGGCAGTCACCACAATGTCATCGGCGACGGCATAACCCACTGTGGCGTCCATAGAGACACCCGAGGAGAAAACGTTCAACAAGGTGGTGGCGTCACCAGACCCCAAGTACCAAGAGCCCTGAGGC
>DKNS01000106.1:0-393 GCA_002469765.1 Flavobacteriales bacterium UBA7382
GGTGTATGCACCATCACGGACCCTCTCAGACATCTACCAGAAGGAGCTTAGGAAGACAGCGAGAAACTTTGCCCGGCACTTAGAAGGACAAGGGCTGAAGGAACTCACCACGGACAAGCTGAACAAGAAGACCATCTTGGACTACCTGAGCAAACAAACAACCCCCTCCAACTTCAGCCATGAAAGGGCAAGACTAAGCAGCATCGTAGGGGGTATTTTAGAGCCACACGAGCTCTCAAACCCATGCAGGGGAATCAGACCCAAGAAGATCAAGCAAAGCCTTCACAAGCCCTTTGAAGACGTTTCTGAAGCTCTGGAGGATATCAAATCATTCAACGAGAATCTCTTTCTCTGTTGCCTCCTGACGTATGGCTGTTTGCTTCGTCCGCATCA
>DKNS01000106.1:736-10545 GCA_002469765.1 Flavobacteriales bacterium UBA7382
CTCAAGTGGGGTGACTTCAACGAGGATCTGACCCTCATCTCCTTGCCTGGGAAAAGGAACAAGAGTGGGAGGAACAGGATTGTCCCGGTGTCTCCTTTCATCTCACAACACCTCCAAGCAGCGGAGAGGGAGAACAACATCTTCACTGGTACCAGGACACCACACAACCGGTATTACTTCAGCACGCTGTGGTCGAGATACAAGGAGCAGTCCTGCTTGATTGAAGACAACCAAACACTCTATTCATTCAGACACACAGGGGCCATCGATGTCTTCCAAAGGACAGGCTCTCTCACCAAGCTGCAGCAAGTGATGGGGCACAGCAACATGACAGTCAGTCTTGGGTATCTGAGAAACCTAGAGCTCCCAACTCTCACCATGGAGGACATGCCGAGGTTGGCTTAGCTTCGAAACATGGGTCTATTCCAAAAATCCGTTCTCCGGAAACACCTCGCATCGCAAGATGCCGAGGCATGCCAAGCTGCCTACGATTTGTATGTACATCACTTTCACAATCCCAGGATGCAAGCGGAAATCCGAGGCATGAAGGAAGAGGAGTATCAAGATGGATTTCTATCGGACCTCTTTGTCAAAATTCTTGGCTATACCAAGAGACCTAATGAGGGATACGATCTCATTAGAGAAAAGAAGAATGAAACGGATAGCAAAAAGGCTGATGGAGCAATCCTTAGGCCTGACGGATCTGTGATTGCCATCATTGAGCTGAAGGGTGCCGACACCAAAGACTTGTCTAAGGTCAACGATCAGGCTTTTCGGTATCAGAAAAACCATCCTGATTGCCCTTACGTCATTACTAGCAATTTTGAAAAACTTCGATTTTTCATTGACAACGCCGTAGAGCACGAAGAATTTAACCTCTTTACTCTCACTCAAGAGCGGTTCTCGCAGCTGTGGATATGCTTGCAAAAAGACAATCTGCAAGGCGACCTACCCAAAAAGGTCAAAGTCGAGAGCTTGCTGGAAGAAGAGAAGGTCACCAAGAGATTGTACAAGGACTACTCAGCTTTTAAAAGTGACCTCTGGCAAGACATGTGCCGGAACAACTCCGAAGCCGATGAACTGGAATTCTACAAGAAGAGCCAAAAGCTCTTAGATCGTTTCCTGTTCATCTTCTTTGCCGAAGACAAGGGGCTCTTACCGCCTAACAGCATCAGCCTAATCGTTGAACAATGGAAAAAGCTGAAGAAGATGGATGAGTACAAACCGTTGTACAGCGTTTTCCAGAAGCACTTCGGATACATGAACGATGGGTTCAAAGGCGAGAACTACGATATACACGCTTACAACGGTGGTCTATTCAAAGCCGACCCCCTTTTGGATGATCTGACCATCAGCGATGACGTTTTAGAGAAGCATGTACTCAAACTCACTGAGTACGATTTTGAGACTGAAGTGGATACCAACATCCTTGGTCACATCTTCGAACACAGCCTGAATGACATTGAGAATGTGCGTGCAAAATTGGCCGGTGAGGAATTAGACAAGAGCAAAACCAAGCGCAAGAAAGATGGGGTGTTCTACACGCCCAAGTACATTACCAAGTATATCGTTGACAACACCGTCGGCAAACTCTGTGAAGAAAAGAAGGCGGAAATCAGCATAGATGAAGAAGAATATGCCAAAGACCGAAAAGGAAGGAGATCCGTCACCCTCAAAAAACTAGATGAACAGTTAAAGCAATATCGTGATTGGCTTCTGAAACTGACCATTTGCGACCCAGCCTGTGGTTCGGGAGCATTCCTCAATCAAACATTGGAGTTTCTGATGGCCGAACACCGATATGTGGATGAGTTGGAAAGCCAACTCTTGGGGTATGCCATGGTGTTTCCAGATGTGGAGAACCACATTCTGGAACGCAATATCTATGGCGTGGATATTAACGAGGAAAGCGTGGAGATTGCTCGCCTTTCGCTGTGGTTACGCACTGCCAAAAAAGGCCGTAAGCTTACTTCACTGAGCAGTAATATTAAAGTGGGTAACTCTCTGATAGATGACCCAGAAGTAGCTGGTGAATTGGCCTTTAACTGGCAGGAACAGTTTCCAACGGTCTTTGAGAAAGGTGGCTTCAACGTGGTGATTGGGAATCCGCCTTATCTGCGGGTGCAGGGCCTCAAAGAACACTATCCTAATCTAACAGAGTATTATCAAAAAGCTTTTCAAGCGGCAACGGGTAATTATGACATTTATGCGCTATTTATTGAGCACTCTTATGATTTGATAAACAAGAGAGGAGTTGTCTCATTCATTTTGCCTCATAAGTTTCTCATTGCCGATTTTGGGATAGGAATTCGACGGTTCTTAACCAAAAGGAAAGCGGTTTCTGAATTAATCCACTTTGGATCTGAAATGGTATTTCATGATGCGTCAACTTACACCTGCATCCTAAACCTAACTAGAACTGATAAAGCATCGTTACGATTTAGAAAAATCAGTCCCAAGGAGCTTTTTGACCTCGCTAAGTTTGATTCTGTTGATTATCAAAGTCTCTCAGAAGATCAATGGCAGTTAACAGGCAAAGCATTGTCGTCAATTCTCGGCAAGATTGAATCTCAACCACTTCGATTGAAAGATGTCTTTTCAAGATTTGTTCAAGGAATAATTACCGGGAAAGATGCTGTCTATTGCGTTAGCGGTGAGTTTGAGGGCGACAAATTGAAGATTTACGACGAACACGGAGACAGTCATCTGATTGAAATAGCCTTGTTAAAACCACATTTACGAGGACAAGACGTGAACAGGAACGTTCAGTTGAGAAATAAAGAATGGTTGATCTTTCCGTACAGGCTGGAGGGAGGAAAGGCAAAACTCTATTCAGAGGAAGAGTTGCAAAAAATTGCTCCCAAAACATTAAAATATTTGAGGGTCTATGAAGGTACCCTTAGAGGAAGAGAGCGCGGTAAGTTTGATAATTCGGAGTGGTTCCAATTTAGCCGAAATCAGGCGATATCAGTTCTGGAACAACCGAAAATCATTACTCCTGAAGTTTGTTTAGGTGGCAGCATGACCTACGACGAGGGCAATTACTATCACAATAGCAAATGTCACACATTGCTCCTCAAGAAAGATGCACAGTACTCGTACTTATCAATACTGCCTTTCATCAATAGTTCTATTTTCTGGTTTTATCTGCAGCAGAGGGGAAATGTACTTCGAGGGGGATATGTTGGGGTAAAAAGAAAGGTCCTTGAATCGTTTGCAATTCCTCATTTCAGCAAGGTAGATGTCGATATTTTCACGGAATCATCTCTCCGACTAATTGAGGTGAATGGAGCCTTACAGACTATCATCGATGAGCTACTCACTCTGTTGTCTGCCAAATTTCCCATCGACAAACCGACTAGAAACTTGCAAAACTGGCCAGAATTGAATTTTCAAGGCTTTTTGGCGGAGCTCAAAAAGAAGAAGGTCAAACTCAGCCTTGGTGAAGAAGCCGAGTGGCTCACACACTTCAATAACAAGAAAACCGAAGCCAACGCCATACGATTGGAGATAGATCGTATCGATAAGCAGATAGACCAAATGGTATACGAGCTGTATGGGCTAAGTGAGGAGGAGATTAAGATTGTGGAAGCCAGTTGATGCGGGGCCATTCTTCAAACCCAAGCTTGGCGGGGGTCTTTGATGGTGTAGGTATGCTCGCTGAACAACAAGCCTAGTTCATTCGTCTGGGAGCACCTCAGGGTTGTCGTTGCAGCAATCCCGACCTGGGTATATGCCCGGGCACTCAACTTCTTTCAACCTGTCCTGTAGCATTTGCTCTCTCTTGATTTCTGCGGTTACCTTAATCTCCAAACCACGCCTCATGAAACGCTTGCTGCTTCTTGTCTTGATTTTAGCCTGTGTCAACGTCTGGGGACAACGACCTCTTCACCCTCTTGGATCGGGGGACATTCTTTCCAACCGTGGAGGCGGGGTGGAATTGCCGTATCCCATGCTGTTTGTGCACGGCTTGAACGGGAATGCCGGCAGTTGGAGTGAAATGTCAGAATGGTTGTCCACGGCTGTGGGGGATGCGGTCGACCTCGAGTTTTGCCTTAATGGAGATGGTTACTTGAGCTCCAGTGATTTGGACGATGACCTTGTGAGCTTCATGCCAGCGAATTTGCAACCTACCAACCTCTATGTCCTAAACTTCAACTGCACGTCTGGCGGCGTGTGCAGCAGTTTGTCAAGTGTCAATGGGTACAGCAATCAGTCGGGCATTTACAAGCAAGGTGAAGCCATCGGCATGGCCATCTCTAAGGTTCTGCAGTCCACTGGGAAGTCTAAGGTGATTTTGGTTGGGCATAGCATGGGTGGGGTGGCGTGCCGTGAGTACTTGCAGAACGAGGAGCATTGGGGGACAACGACGCACCGTGTGGCCAAGCTGTTGACTTCTGGCTCACCGCATGTTGGTTTTGATTTGGGATCGAAGATCTTCAAGGATGGGGGCTTGTTTCAAGGCATTGATACGGATTCGGAGGCCGTCCGAGACCTGAAGAACAGGCACACCGGATTCCTGGAATGGGTGCCCGGCGTGTTTTTCTGGGGCGGACAGGAAGACCAAGATTACATGTACGACGACATCTTCTATTGGCACAATGTGGATTGCAATTCAAATGGGATTGTGGGTGAGACGGTGGTAGGACTGAACGAACGAAACATGCCCAACGATTTGGAGTTTTCGTCGCTCTGGGACACCTACGACCTTGTCGTGACACCAGATGCGGCGAGCTACAACTACACCGGTGAAAGTTCTGGTGGCGAAAACCTTTGCAGCGTCTTGTCTAACGGGTGGAATGGCGAATTTCACTGTGAAAGCTGGGGGTGGAATGTGCCTGGCGGGATAACCTTGGGACACAATGAACTCCCTGAACAGCTTATTGAGACGTTGTGGGCACTTGATGAAGCCGACGACTACGACAACAGCTATGACGTGGAACAGGGCTTGGTTTACACAGGCTTCATCACGCCTCAGGCAGACAATGGCCCTTATATGGACGATTGGGATGACTACATTTTGACAACCTCAGAAAGTGGAACGTTGACGGTGACAGCCAGTTTTTCCGATGAAGCCCTGGGCTCCGACATGTACATATACAACGTTTCCAACGGCCAGTACATCGAATCTGTGTCGCAAGTGGCGGCGGATGAATTCCTAGAGGTCAACGTCGGCCCAGGCCAGTACATCATTGAGTTCAGCGGCAACGTCAGTGAAGAAGATCTGTTGGGGCAGTATTGGTTCATGTGTGAAGTTTCCGACCTCAGCGCGGTCCACGGGCCGGAATGCCCAAGTGCTTCCATCTTTCCAAATCCCTCCACTGGGTTTGTATCGATCGGGTCGCGTCACGGCGCCGCCTCTCAGCCCATCCAGGTCTACGACGTCTTGGGGGCCTTGGTTTGGAAAGGTCTAGCCCAGGGTTCTGAGCCGGTGGACCTGTGTCTGTTGGAGCCGGGCAGATACATGGTTCGGATGGAGGCCTGCGGGACAAAGCGAACCCTACCACTGCTCATTATGGATTGAGGAGGGTAACAACCCGGGGTATTTTTGTCTTTGAAGTTTCGAGGGGGTCTTTGATGGTGTAAGTGTGTTCTCAAGCTGACCATGGAGTACTTGCCTGTTTTGAACCATGGTTGAGGTCATTGGTCTGAGAGTGCGTATCTTATGTGTCCAAATTGACGGACATGAGAAGAGTTTTTGCAATAGGGATGATGTTCTTTGGCTTGAGCGCTTTGGCGCAGGACCAAACGTATCCCAATCCTCTGCCTTACAACCCTGACAGCAATTTGGATGGTTTCATCGGCATCGATGACCTTCTCGACCTCTTGGCACTTTACAACACCTTGTATCCAGACTCCTTTTCTGGGGATGAGACGGGTGCCATTTTGGACCTTGGCAAGATGGCTTTTAATGAGTGCTTCAATACGCTGGAGTCGATGGGGCCTAAATGGCGGGTCATGACACACCGGGATTTTAGAAAGCACTTTACTTTTTTACTGGAGCGAGGAGACCAGCTTTATAACATGGATTCAGAGGGATCGTGGTGTTTCGAAGGATGGGTTTTGTCTCCAGCCTATACCCCTAACAGGTCTATATTTTGGTGGTGTTATGGGGATGTTGATTACTACGGCGATCCAGACTCAACAGAATATATGGGCAACTATTACAGTGTCTGGGGAGGAAGTAACTATCAAAACCAACCACACGTTGAGCGCATTTTCGACGATTACGATGAAGAAAGGGATTTGTTTATCAAAAAGCGCTGCTTCGCGGTTACGGAATTGAAGCCTCAAATGTCCTACCAAGTCCTTATTGACGCAGAACTGCAACAACTTGTATCAGCCACCTCGGACAGCCTGAACAACGGTTGGAATCTTCAAGGAAACGCCTCCCAAAGTTCATCAGGAGATTGGCACCAAACGATCTGGCGCTGGGCTGAATAACAACACATGACATGAAACACTTAACCACATTTCTCACCATGGCCATCACCCTCACTGGGTTGGGCCAGCAGATGCCCTACAATCCCGATGCCAACGGAGATGACTTCGTTGGGGTGGATGATGTCCTTGGAGTTCTTGGGGTGTACGACACTGCTTTGATGCAGCCAGACTTGCAGTGTGATTACGAGGGGACAGATTTAGAAGAGTTTATAGGAGACCTCTTCAGTTCAAACATCATTCTTGACTCCCTTATTGTGGAATACTACTTCAACGAACAGTTTGAAGCGTTCATCCCAGGCTGCCCAGACCCTCAGATTATGGAGGTGGTGTTGAATAGATCAATCACCATGCAAGGCAATAGCTACCTCGAAACGTATGGAAATGGAACCAAGTTGCGATTGACAAGTAGTTATCTTGGATATCAAAGGGAGTTGGAATTCTGGTTCTTTGATACCGGAACCTACAAGCTTGGTTATTATGATGCTGAGGCCGGTGAGCTCACTAATTACGCGGTTTGGAGCTACACAGGCTTCGAACCCATTCCTTTCCCTGAAAGCTGGACGCTAGATAGCACAGGCATTACAGTTTCCTGGGAGGGCTGGTCCGATGACTTCGCAAACAACTGCGACTCTTTTCGCATCATTCCCTTCTGGCACGAAGCCGAATGAGTGACTGCCATGAGACAAAGCCTCACAATTCTGCTTGCGGCCTGCACCTTGAATGGTCTTGCGCAATTCGAGCCTCAACAGTACCCCTTTCCGTACAATCCTGACTACGACGGGGATGGCATGGTGTCCATGACAGACTTCCTCGAAAGAACGTGGTTTTGCCCGACTTCATCACACTCACCCCCACTAAATTGTGAAGAGTTTGTTTGGCCTGCTGTACTGCCCTAGATCATCAATCTAAGGATTTTAGCGTGAAAAATCAAGCTTAGATCGCTAATTAACAAACACTTAACACGGGAGCGGTATATAATAAAGAGCTCGGATGCTGACCTAAGTTGAAGGCCCAAAAAGACAGCTAAAAAGGGCAGGCTAACGCGCTCACAAAACGGATGATTGTCTGGCAGTAAGTCTGGCAGTAGCTATCTCGATAGGCTATCCTCGATAGGCTATCTTGGGAGGGTAATTCTTTGTTTCACTTGCCAAGGCTTTCTCAACTTGAGATCGCTCTGAAAGCCCCACAACTACAAACAAAAAACCCCCGCCGAAGCGAGGGTTTGTTGTGGTACTACCGGGATTCGAACCTGGGACACACGGATTTTCAATCCGTTGCTCTACCAACTGAGCTATAGTACCAGTTGAGGTCCGCAAATATAGGCAAGTCGTTTCGAAAAAACATGGGGCTGTCGTTGAGGTTGGCGACCTTTGGTTCATGATTGACGCGCGCCACCCCCAGGAAACATTCAGCTCCACCGTTCGCATTGTGTTGCCCAACGACACCAACACGCTGGGCAATTTAATGGGGGGCAACCTCTTGAATTGGATGGACGTGGCGGCGGCCGTGAGCGCCAACCGCCATTGCCGCAGGGTGGTGGTGACAGCTGCGGTGAACAACGTGTCGTTTGACCGGCCCATCAGGCTGGGCGACGTGGTCATCATTGAGAGCCAAGTCACCCGAGCCTTCAACAGCTCGATGGAAGTGTTCATGGAGGTGTTCGTGGAAAATGCCACCACAGGCGAGCGCAGCCGTTGCAACGAGGCTTTTTACACGTTTGTTGCGGTGGACCAATTGGGAGGTCCGATCGCGGTGCCTTCCATCAAGCCCGAGACCGAAGACGAGCGGAAACGATTTGACGGGGCCCTTCGTCGTCGTCAGCTGCGACTCATCCTCGCAGGGAAGCTCAAGCCGGAGGACGCCACCGAGTTGAAGGCTCTGTTCGCCTGAGTTTAGGCGGCTTCAGAGCAGTCCTTCCATCCAAATTCGGACCGCCTTCGGGTCGGCTTGCTGTCCGCAGCGACCGGCATCAAACGGATCGTCGCTTTTCGTGTGCTTGCACGAGGCCCCGTGCTTGCTGCAGGGCGCAGTTCTGTCTGATGGCATGAACGCCCGGCTGTCAGGATGAGGCCGCCATGGCGCCAAACCCAAGCTCGGTTGTGTGCAGCCCCACACGCTGCCAACAGGCACGCCCAGTCCAGCACCCAGGTGCATGGTTGCGGTGTCCCCCGTGACCAAGGCTTTGGCTGTGGCAAGCGCAGCGGTGGTGGCTTGCAAGTCAATGTCGCCCGCGATCACGTTGACTTCAGGGTGGTTTGCTTGAATGGCCGCCGCTCGCGGGGCCTCAGTCGGACCGCCGTACACCACCACGGGCACGTTCCGTTCGGATGCGGTGGCGATGGCTTCGTTCACCACTTCGTCGGAGAGGTGTTTGCCGGGTTGGGAGGAGCTGAGGCTGAGGGCCAGGTGGCCTTCAGGCACATCTTTTGGCACCGAACCAAGTTGAAAACCACCCCATGCGTCTGGGCCACTTGATTCCGGGGAGGGAGGCATGACCCCAAAGGGGCGGACCACATCGAAGCACCGTTCGACAAATGGGCGGACGGGTTCCTTTCGCCAACCGCGCAGGAGCATCCATCGTGCAAAGGAGGCCTTGTCCACCCGCAGCGTCATGGCGTCAAGCTGGCGGGCCAGAGATCGCGACCGCACGTTGCCGTGAAAGTCCAGCAAGTAATCGAAGCCCAGGGCCTTGAGGGTGGGAACGGCTTCTGCGGTGCCTCGGTCGATGAGATGGACGTCGTCAAGGGCGGCGAGCAGCTTGGCCGCGGAGGCCGACCGTCGCAAGCAGATGAGGTCGATGCGTGCTTCGGGACCATAGTGTGCACGCAATGCATGGACGAGGGGTTGCATGAGCACGATGTCTCCGAGCGCACTGAATCGGGCGATCAAAAACCGGGGAGCCGGCGCCTCGTCATGGGCTTGTTGCGTCACGCACCAAAGGTAGCCCCTCCAACTATCTTCGCAGGCAAGATGAAGTGGATCGACACACACACCCATTTGTACCAACCGGCGTTCGACGGCGACCGTCAAGACGCCATGTCGAGGTGCGCAGAATCCGGAGTGGACTTGCTGTTGTTGCCCAACATCGACGTGGAAAGCATCCCCCGTGTGCATGACATGATGGCCACGTGGCCCGACCGGTGCAGGGGCATGATGGGCTTGCATCCGTGCCATGTGGGCGAAGGGTGGGAGACGGAGCTGGCCGCCATTGAAGCGGCGTTGAACGCCCCCGCCCAAGACAGCCCGTGGGTGGCGGTGGGTGAAGTCGGCCTCGACTTGCACTGGGACACATCGACCCTCGAGGCCCAGCAAGCGGCGCTCCGCATTCAATTGGATTGGGCCAAGGCCCGCGGCCTGCCTGTCGT
>DKNS01000033.1:0-1724 GCA_002469765.1 Flavobacteriales bacterium UBA7382
TTCCGCGAGCAATTTGGGAGCGACAACGACTTCTTGATTGTAGGATTTGAAGGTGACAGCCTGTCTCAGGCGCTCCTTGCTGAAGTCGACAGCCATGTGCGAGCCCTGCGCGACCTCCCTGCCGTGCAGAGCGTGCAGTCGCCCACCCGACTCCATTTGCCGATCCGAGACCCCCTGAGCGGGATGGCCTTCCAGCGGCCGCTGTTGGACTGGGTGGATGCCGCTCAGCTGGTCAAGGACTTGGCGCGCCTTCGTGAGCGAGACGACGTCATGGGCAACCTCATCAGCCCGAGCGGCCGAGCGGTGGCCCTGACCCTCCAGCACGCCCAAGGCCTCAGCAAGGCAGGGTGCGACAGTCTGGCGGACGCCGTGCTGGCCTGGAAAGCCAAGGCCGAGCAAGGCAGCGTTGACGTGAAAGGCATCCACGTCGCAGGCCGGGCCGTGGCCCAAGACTATTATGTAGGGGTCATGGAACGCGAGGTGACGTGGTTCGTGGGCGTCGGAATTGTCCTGCTCATCGCCTTCCTGTGGTTTGCCTTTCGCACCGCCTGGGGCGTCATGGTGCCTTTGGCCGTGGTGCTTGTCAGCGGCCTTTGGACCTTGGGCATCATGGTGGCCACGGGCAAAGCGGTCGACGTCATGACCGTGGTGTTGCCGACCATCCTCTTCGTGGTGGGCATCTCGGACGTGGTGCACGTGCTCACGCGTTATTACGACGAGCGCCGCGAAGACGTCTCCCACCGCGACGCCATGCTCAAAGCCTTCCGTGAGGTGGGACTCGCAACTTTCTTGACTTCCGTGACCACAGCACTCGGGTTCTTGACGCTTCTGACGAGTTCGATCGGACCAATCCATGACTTTGGGCTTTATGCGGCCGTGGGCGTAGGCGTCGCATACGTCCTGGCTTTCACTCTGCTGCCCGCCGTGATGGTGCTGGCCCCACCACCTGCAGTGTCGCGTCAAGGCGCCGGGGTGTTTTGGAACCACTCCCTGCAAAGGCTCTTGCGTTGGACCCTTCGCCACAAATTGGCTTTGGCGGGACTCTGGGTGCTGGTGGCTGGCGCCTCCACAGCGCTGTCGACCCAATTGCAAGTGGACAACAAACTCATCGAAGACCTTCGGGAGGACGATCCGTTCCGACAAGAGTTCGTGTTTTTCGAGCGGGAATTTGCGGGAGTTCGTCCGTTTGAGCTGTCAGTGACCATGCCTGAGGAGGTGAAGCGCTTAGACATGCTGCTGGCGCTGGACGCCTTGGAAGAACATCTTCGTGAGGAATACCAAGTCGGCGCCATGTTGGGCCCAGCCACCGCCGTCAAGATGGCACACCGAGGCTACATGGGCGACCGAGAAAGTCATTACAAAGTACCACAGTCCACAGGCACGCTTAAGCGCATCTTGAAGTTGTTGGAGCGCTCCGGGCAGTGGTCGGCCATGGTGGCCCAGGACGGAAGACAAGTGAGAATTCTGGGAAAGGTGGAGGACATTGGATCCCAGGCGTTGGCACTCCGGAACGAGGGCCTCGACATGTGGTGCGAAGAGAACATGCCCATTGGAACGGAGTGGCATGTCACCGGAACTGCCCACCTTGTGGACGTGAACAACGCTTCCCTCGCCTCGGACATGGTGGGCGGCTTGGGACTCGCCCTGGCCGCGGTGGCCCTCCTTGCTGGATTGCTGTTCCGAAGCGGGGTCATGGTGTTGATTTGCTTGGTGACAAACGTGTT
>DKNS01000033.1:2126-2606 GCA_002469765.1 Flavobacteriales bacterium UBA7382
GTGGCGTTTGGCATCGCTGTGGACGACACGATCCACTTTCTCAGCAAGCTTCGCCTGCAGTTGGCGCAAGGCAAATCGCTCGCATGGGCCGTCAAACGCAGCTTCCTGTCCACCGGAAAGGCCATCATCGTGACGAGTTTGATTCTCTGCGGCGGATTCTTGACGCTGACTTCGTCCTCCTTCCTGGGCACCTTTCACATAGGGTTGCTCATCAGCCTCACGCTCCTGTTCGCCGTGTTGGCCGACCTGACTTTCCTGCCGTGGCTGGTCTTGCGTTGGTTTAAGCCCAAGAAGTGACGAACTTCCGGGCATGAGTCATGCCTCCCGCAGATCCTTCTTGAAGAAGCTCGGTGCGACCGCCGCCGCATTGGGCCTGTCCCCTTGGAGTTTGGAATCCATGCTTCAAGCCCAAACCAGTTCCCCCACCCGCCCCACACGGCCTGTCTCCGGGCAGGCCAAAATGATCGCCACGTGGAACCA
>DKNS01000020.1 GCA_002469765.1 Flavobacteriales bacterium UBA7382
AGGGATGTTCGACCTTTGCGCCCGCAAAACCACCCCTCATGAGCGGCATTCGCAACGTGGCCATCATCGCCCACGTCGACCACGGCAAAACCACCCTTGTCGACAAAATCATTCACCAGTGCAACGTCGTCGACGACCGAAAAGGCACTGGAGAACTCATTTTGGACAACAACGACCTCGAGCGTGAGCGCGGGATCACCATCTTGGCCAAAAACGTCAGCGCGACATGGAAAGGCGTGAAGATCAACCTGATTGACACCCCGGGGCACGCGGATTTCGGTGGCGAGGTGGAACGCGTGTTGAAGATGGCCGACGCGGTGTTGTTGTTGGTCGACGCCTTCGAAGGCCCGATGCCTCAGACGCGTTTTGTGCTCGGCAAAGCCATTGAGCTCGGGCTCAAGCCCATCGTGGTGGTCAACAAAGTGGACAAGGAGAACTGCACGCCCGACTTGGTGCAAGAACAAGTGTTCGACCTGATGTTCAACCTCGACGCCACGGAGGAACAGCTCGACTTCCCCACCGTTTACGGGTCCGCCAAAAACGGCTGGATGGCCGAAGATTGGAACAACCCCACAGAGGACGTGGCCCACTTGCTGGACGTCGTCTTGGAGCATGTGCCAGAGGCGCCTTACGAAGAGGGCACCCCTCAGCTCCAAATCACCTCCCTCGATTACAGCAAGTACACAGGCCGGATTGCCATTGGCCGCTTGTACCGCGGAGACCTTCATGCCAACAAGGACTATACCTTGTGCACGGCAGAGGGCAACAAGAAGGTGCGCGCCAAAGAGCTTTACGTGTTCTCCGGATTGGGAAAAGAGAAAGTGGAACACGTGCGCAGCGGCGACTTGTGCGCCATCACAGGCATGGACGGGTTCGAGATTGGTGACACCGTGACCGATCTGGAGCATCCAGAAGCCATTGAACGAATCGCGGTCGACGAGCCAACGATGAGTTTGCTCTTCACCATCAACACGTCGCCTTTCTTGGGCAAAGACGGAGAATTCTTGACCAGCCGACACATCCGCGAGCGCCTCGATGCAGAGTTGCAGAAGAACTTGGCCCTGCGGGTGGAAGCCACCGACAGCGAGGACCGCTGGAACGTATACGGACGCGGCATCCTGCACTTGAGCGTGTTGATTGAGACCATGCGTCGCGAAGGCTACGAATTGCAAATTGGCAAGCCGCAGGTCTTGTTCAAGGACATCGACGGCGCACGACACGAGCCGTTCGAGCATCTCGTCATCGACGTGCCTGAGACCACTGCAGGCAAAGCCACCGAGTTGGTCATGATGCGCAAGGGCATGCTCCAGGTCATGGAAGCCAAGGGCGACTTGCAACATCTGGAGTTCCGGATTCCGTCTCGCGGCCTCATTGGTTTGCGGAACCAAATCCTGACCGCCACGGCTGGGGAAGCCGTCATGACACACCGGTTCGACGGATACGAACCCTTCGCAGGCGATTTGGCCACGCGGAGCACAGGCTCATTGGTGAGCATGGAAACGGGTCAGGCCAGGGCTTACGAAATCGATCGGTTGCAAGACCGCGGCATCTTCTTCATCGACCCGGGGCAGGACATCTACGCCGGACAAGTGGTGGGTGAATCCGCCCGCGACACAGACATGGAGCTGAACCTTATCAAAGGCAAGAAGCTCACCAACATGAGAGCCTCAGGTTCAGACAAGGGCCTGCGAATCGCCCCAGCCAGAAAGATGTCTCTGGAAGAGCTGATGGAGTTCATCAACGACGACGAGTACCTCGAGGCCACCCCCAAGTCGTTGCGAATTCGGAAGATTCCCAAGCCCAAGTCGCCGTTTGGTTGAGCACCATGATGTGAAGAACTCTGTTGGCATCCTGTGCCCAGAGTGAACCACCGGGTCCGAAGCGGGTTCTAATTTTCCCCTATGCAAATTCCTGCCATTCGATACAGCCGTGACACCACGGACTTCACCAAGACCTTGCGTGCCCGCGTGGATGCTTACTTCAAGGAAAACAACTTGAGCCGGAAAGGCGACTGGCGGTTGCACCTGAAAACAGCTGGCGCGTTGGGGCTCTACTTCGTCCCCTGGGCGCTCATCACCTGGGGAATGGCGGGCCAGGGCTGGATGTTCTGGGTGGCCGAATTGGCGATGGGACTTGGCTTGGCCGGCATTGGCCTCAACGTCATGCACGACGCGAACCACGACGCGTACAGCGACAAGAAATGGATCAACCTCTGGGTGGGTCGCGTGCTCGACCTCGTGGGTGGCAATGCCATGATGTGGAAAATTCAGCACAACGTGCTGCACCACACCTTCACCAACGTGGACGGTTTGGACGAGGACATCGACATGCACCCCATCATGCGCTTCAGCCCACTGAAGCCGAGGCATTGGTGGCATCGCTTTCAGCACATCTACTCGTGGGTCTTTTACGCGATGATGACCATCTTCTGGATGACTGTCAAGGACTGGATGCAGCTCCGTCGTTACCACAAGAAAGACCTCATCAAACCCACCGGAACCACGGTGGGCAAATTGTCCGTGGAGATGGCGTTCACCAAAGCAGCGTATTTCACCTACGCTCTCGTCCTGCCCATGTTGTTCAGCGGAGCCCACTGGCTTCAAGTGATTGCTGGGTGGTGCGTGATGCAAATGGTGGCTGGGTTTCTGCTCGCGGTGATTTTCCAACCTGCCCACGTGTTGGAGGACCACGATTACACTCCAGCCGTCAAAGGTGCCCAACTCAATGTGGATTCCTTGACCCACCAACTGCGCACAACGTCAAACTTTGGCACTGGCAGCAGACTGCTCACCTTTTTATGCGGAGGACTCAACCACCAAATTGAGCACCACCTCTTCCCCCAAATCAGCCACGTTCACTTTTCCAAAATTGCGCCGATTGTGAAGAAGACTGCGGAGGAGTTTGGCATCCCATACCGCGCGAAGACAACCTACATGCAAGCGCTCGCACTGCACACAAAAATGTTGCGTGATTTGGGGCGCCCAGTCCCCGCCGCCGCTTAAGGGTTCACCGCTTTTCCTGTTTTGTACAAGGTGTCTCCATTCGCGATGACTTCAAGGATGGGCCCGACCGTTCCAAACCAATTGAGTCCCGCCGGGCAGTCCATGACTTCCGAGGGGATTCATTGTCACGGCACAACCTGCTGACCATGGTGGTATGGGTGCTCACAGAGGCACGATACGCCTTGCCCGAAGCGGATGGCCAGTCGCTCCCTGCCTATGTGCAGAATGTCTTGAACGAGGACTTCGCGTTGGTCGAGGCCTTGGGCGCATGTGGACTCGACGCCGACCGCAAAGTGTGGTCCGACCCCAGTACAGACTGGAGCCTTGCTGATGCCCTGGTGTTGCGAACCACGTGGGATTACTTCGATCGATGGGAGGAATTCCAACGCTGGCTGCAAGCTGCCCAAAAAGTCACCACCCTGATCAACCCTGCTGCCTGCTTGCATTGGAACTTGGACAAACATTACATTCTCGACTTAAAAAAAGCCGGCATCCCCGTGGTGCCGAGCGTCATCCATCGCAAGCAATCTGAATTCCCTTGGGAGAAGGCATGCCAAACACTTCCTTGGGACGACTTGGTGATCAAACCCACCGTGTCGGGCGCCGCCAAGGACACCTACCGCGCAACTCTAAGCCAAGGCGAATGGCATCTCGCACCTGCCCATTCTGACACTGTCGAGGACCTTTGGGCCTCGTTGCTTGACCGCCAAGACATGATGGTCCAGCCGTTTTTGCCCAGTGTGGTCGCCGAGGGCGAACTCTCGCTGATGTGGTTGGGCGGAACAGTGACCCATGCCGTCAAGAAGCAAGCCAAGCCTGGCGATTTCCGGGTTCAAGACGACCACGGAGGGACGGTGGTTACCCACGACATGACCTCTGAAGAACGGGCCTTTGCGGAACACGCCATGGATGTGACTGTGGACGTCATGGCCCAACGCGACATGGGCATGCCTCTGTATGCGCGCGTGGACATGGTGCGCGACTTGTATGGGTCCTGGGCAGTGTCCGAATTGGAAATGGTGGAGCCCGAGCTTTGGTTCAGAGTTTGCCCTGAAGCGGCCTTGGTCTTGGCCCAGGCCATCACTGAACATTTGACCAAGCCAAGCGCTTGAACTCGGAATGGATGTCGCCTACGCGCCTTGCTATGTGCTAGATGTGCCCGAGGGCCACAGGTTCCCTATGCAGAAATACGCCTTGCTGAAGGCCCAATTGCTGCACGAAGGTGTGGTGGAGGAAGGTCATTTTTTCACGCCCGGAATCATGTCGGAAGACACCCTCCTTCTCGCCCACGATGCTGAATACTGGAGGCGCACTCGGGACGGCCTTTGGAGCCGAAGCGAGGAGCGTCGAAGCGGATTTCCCTGGTCGACGACCATGGTGGAGCGCGAGCGCGTGATCATGCAGGGCACGTTAGAATGCGCCGAGCGGTGCTTGGCCTCAGGCACAGTCACCATGAACATCGCCGGCGGCACACACCACGCCTATGCCGACCGCGCCGAGGGATTCTGCATCCTCAACGACTTTGCCATCGCCTCGTTCCACCTTTTGCAGAAACAGATCGTGAAACAGGTCTTGATTGTGGATTGCGACGTGCACCAAGGCAATGGATCAGCTCTCATCCTCGCAGACGAGCCACGGGTGACCACCTTTTCCATGCACGGAGCCTCCAACTACCCCCTTCACAAAGAACAAAGCGACGTCGATGTCCCCCTACTAGACGGCACGAGCGACGAGGTGTATTTGCATCTGTTGGCGGAGCATTTGGACCGCTTGATCCGCGACACCTGCCCTGACATTGTCATGTACCAATGCGGCGTGGACATTCTGTCTACTGACAAACTGGGACGCCTCGGGGTGAGCATGCAAGGGTGTGCCGAGCGGGACCGCATGGTCTTCGACGCGTGTTCAACCCGAGACATCCCCGTGGTCTGCGCCATGGGCGGCGGCTATTCCCCCGACGTGAACACGGTGGTGCAAGCCCACGTGAACACCTTCAGGGCCGCGCAAGACGCTTGGACCTGAAGGCCACAATGCATCAAGGCTGGACGACCAGCGCTTGGCTCCCCGCCGAGCTGCGCAAGGCGTACCATCCTGGGGCCAACCCTGACCATGCAACTTGGTCGCCCGCCTGGGCCAC
>DKNS01000177.1:0-9169 GCA_002469765.1 Flavobacteriales bacterium UBA7382
GACATGTGGGTCAAGGACAAACGCATGTGCAAGTATACCATCAAATCGCACTCAACGCCCGGGTGTCGGTGCATTCCAAGGGTAGAGGAGGTGTGGTTCTGCCCGCTTGAAGAACGCAGCATGGTCCGCGGACCACGCCGCGGTGAGTTGATCCAAAGGGATTTGGTTTTCCAAGGCCAACCTCACCTCGTCCGTGCCCGCCAATTTGTCGAAGAACGCGGGAGACACGATGAATCCCTCTAGCGACCGCTGGTGCATGGTGCGCCACATGTCCGCCCAAGTCCAAAGCGGCGCCAGAGTGAAGTCAGGCAACCCGGTTTCAGATCTCGAGCGCCACGACTGTGCAAGGCCGGTCAAGCGCTGCCCCG
Organism: Flavobacteriales bacterium UBA7382; assembly: GCA_002469765.1. Taxonomy (GTDB): domain Bacteria; phylum Bacteroidota; class Bacteroidia; order Flavobacteriales_D; family Sanyastnellaceae; genus UBA11663. The sequence goes on from DKNS01000177.1 coordinate 369, forward strand.
AACAGGTCGTGTTCTCATGCTTCGGATGGGGTGCGGCGCCCGGGGTGGACACAGGTGTGAACCGGTACGAGCCCCAAGGGCAGTTGGGGTGCCCGAGCAATTCGAAGGGCGTGGCCGTGCCGCGGCCCACACTGACGTCTGTGGGTTCGAACAAGCACAGGCTCGGATAGAGGTCGATGGACGCAGCTGTGGGCAAGTTGGGACTCGGTGGCAAGAGAACTTGGAAGTCTGTGCCGTGGTCCCAGCCTTGGCAAGGAATCACCGACGGTTTCCATTCGTCGGGAGCCGGGAACCACGACTCGGTCATCGCCATGTTGGCCAACTCGCCAAGGGTCAAACCATGGATCATGGGCGTGGGGACCCAGCCCACAAACGACTTGAATTCTGGGTCGAGCATGGGGCCGCCCATGTGGTGGCCGTGTGGGTTGGGTCGGTCCAACACCAATACCTCCACCTCAGCTTCGGCACAGGCCTCCATGACGAGCATCAGGGTGCTGACGTACGTGTAGAAGCGTGCCCCCACATCTTGGATGTCGAAGACAACCACATCGATGCCCCTCAGTTGAGAGGCTTGGGGCTTGCGGTTGGATCCGTGGAGGCTAAAAATATCGAGGCCTGTGGCGGCGTCTGTGCCGTCTTCGATGATCGCACCGTTCGCTGCATCACCCCGAAATCCGTGCTCAGGGGCGAACACATGCTTCACCTCAATCCCGAGGGACAACAAGGTGTCCACGAGGTGGGTGCCTTCTGGGCCGCCGACCATGCTCGTGTGGTTGGCCACGACGGCGACGGCGCGGTCGTTCAGCAAGGGCAGGTACTCAGCCGTCCTTTCGTTGCCCAGAGTTTGGGCTTGGGTGGACATGCACCAGCCCACAAGGAGCCAAACCAACCCCAACTCTTGCATGAGTTTGGAGATGCGCTTGGCGACGATGGCGTCGGTTTTGGCGCTGGCAATGTGGTGAATCACTCCGCGGCGTTTTCCTGGAAGCATGGTGTCAAATCGGTTTAAAAATTCCAAGTGGGTTCGTGGCTCATGACATGCGCAAAGTTCGTGAGGGCCGGATTCGAGCACTCCAAAGTGCTGGAAGGAGCATGGCCACCACGCACAGCCCAAAGGCCGCCAGCTCCATGCTCGCGATGCGCGGCGCGTCGAGCAAGACCGGGACAGCATCCACGTAATACGCCTCCGGATCAAGGGGCACACACTTCCAATGCGACTGGACCGCAATGAGGGTCAGGGCGATGGCGTTGCCTAAGACAAAGCCTTGTCCAAGAATTCGCGTGGCGTGCCACATGAAGGTCTGGACCACGGCCTGGTCGGTCATGCCCAGCGCTTTCCAGACCCCCACCTGCGCCCGACGCTCCAACATGATGATGAGCAAGGCGCTGGTCATGTTGACGATGGAAATGAGGACCATGAGTCCGACGATGACCTCCACGTTGAGGTCGAGCATGCGCAGCCAGCTGAACATCTCGGGATGTTGTTGGTCCACCCTTGTGGCCGACCAATCGTAGGGAATGGTTCGGAACAGGGATTCTTGAATCTCAGGAATGTCTTCGAGCGAGGTTGTCCATACGTCGTACCCGTCTGCGACCCTCTGGTGGGAACCTTCTGACACCGACGTCTGCCACTGGCCTTCAGACCACCACAGTTGGGCCGTGTCGGCCAAGGTCCCGGTCCCGGCAATCCACAAGTGTGTTGTTCTTCGCGACAAGTCTTGAAGGCCCAGGGACCGACGCCCGTGGCCAGATTTCGCCCATCGTCCTCGCCAGCCCAGCCCCCGTGGGTCTCGCCCAAACACCTGCCCGACAGCCCGAGTCGGTTGTCCCGTGTCGTCGTCATTCAGCACGATTTGGGCCTCTGCGCCGCGCGCCGCGGCTTCCTGCATTTGCGCCGCGTCGATCCACACATGCCGCTGGTCAAATTCCTGAAGGCCTGTTTGGTATATGCCTGACACCCTCATGGGGCGCGGTCGGATGTCTTCGGTGCCCAAGACCAGATACAACGTAACCTTGTCCCCGGTGTCCACGTCGAAGGCCTGCGCCAAAGGCTCCCCGAGTAAGATGTCGCGTGGCCCTCGGTCTGTGGTGCTGGGCATGTGCCCGCGAAGCAACCCGGCTTCGATCCGGTCCAAGATGGAAGTGCTGTCGATGCCGCGGACGACCACGCCTTGAAGGGCTTGGGGAGATTCAAGGATGCCCGCCCGCTCGTGACGAAGGGCCACCTGGGCCACTCCGGGAAGTTGACGAAGGCTGTCGAGCATGCCTGGGGTCCACACCAATCCGTCGGCAGACGGGTCGCTCGGCGCCACTTGGATGTGGCTGTCAAACCCCACGACCAATTGCTTGACTTCATGTTGGAAGCCTTGCACAATGGCCGAGGCCAAAATCATGAGCGCCACCCCCAAGGCGACCCCTGCCGTGGCGATGCGAACCACAGGTCTGGCACCCAGGTGGCGATTGCTGCGGGCCATGCGTTTGGCCAAGATTCTTTCCACGCTCACAACCTGAAAGGTAAGGGCCCCGACGGGCCGTCTGCATGGGGGTACACGCTACTTTTGGACGCATGAACGTGCATGACAACATCCTTGGCACCATCGGCAATACGCCGATGATTCGGTTGAACAACGTGACGGCGGACTTCCCCTGCCCCGTGTGGGCGAAGGTGGAGTACTTCAACCCCGGACATAGCGTCAAAGACCGGATGGCGCTGTCCATGATTGAAGCCGCGGAAGAAAGCGGAGCGTTGCAGCCAGGAGGCACCATCATCGAGTGCACTTCAGGCAACACAGGCATGGGGCTGGCGTTGGCCTGCATCGTCAGAGGATACAAGCTGATTTGCACAACCAACGACAAGCAAAGCAAAGAGAAAGTCGATGTGTTGAGGGCGATGGGGGCCGAGGTGCATGTGTGTCCAACGGCGGTGGCGCCTGACCATCCAGACAGCTATTACAGCGTGGCGGAGCGGTTGCACGCCGAAATCCCCAACAGCGTGTGGTGCAACCAATACGACAATTTGGCGAACCGCGCCGCCCACTACCGCAGCACGGGGCCTGAGATTTGGAAGCAGACAGAAGGCAAGATCACCCACTTCATTGTGGGCGTTGGCACAGGCGGCACCATCAGTGGCACGGCGAAATACCTCAAGGAGCAGAACCCGGACATCCAGATTTGGGGCATCGACTCGTACGGGTCGGTGTTCAAGAAGTACCACGAGACCGGCGAGTTCGACGAGGCTGAAATCTACCCGTACATCACGGAAGGCATCGGCGAAGATATCTTGCCCAAGAACGTGGATTTCTCCTTGATCGACCACTTCGAAAAGGTCACCGACGAAGACGGGGCCCACGCCGCACGGGAATTGGCCAAACAAGAAGGCCTGTTGATTGGGTACAGCTGCGGAAGTGCCTTCCAGGGCCTTCGCCAACTGAAAGACCGCCTCAAGCCCACGGACGTGCCTGTCGTGCTGTTCCACGACCACGGCTCCCGCTACACCGGCAAGGTGTACAACGACGACTGGATGCGTGCCCAAGGGTGGCTCAAGTGAGCCCCATCTTCGACTTCAGTCCTCTTCGGTCCTGAAATCCAAGTTGTGCCGGATTCCGACCAGCAACGTTCGGTTGCGCTCGGCTCGGCCGTCTCCTTTCCAAAGGGCTTGTTCCAGGTAGCCCAATTGCAAGGCAGTGCCGTTGGCGAGCTTGTGGTTCAAGGCCACGGACAGCCGGTTTTGTTGGAGCAAGTTCTGGACAGGGTTGGTCAATTCCCGAAGCCCCAAAAACGCTTCTTCGTAGGCGGACAATGACCACGCCGGGTGGTTGGGCACCGGCCAGGTGATTTGCACGAAGTACCTTGCCCGATGTTGCCATGAAGCCCCTGAGGGTCGGTCCATAAAACGCTGCTCCAAGCGGTACCTGTGCATCCATTTGAATGAGCCTGTGACTGACTTGGTGATGAGCTGCTGCCAAATGCGGTGTTCGTCGAAGGCTTCGCCAATAGGCTGTTCGCCGTAAGGGTAGCTCCGAATCCAACCGTATCCCGCTGTGGCGGTGTGTTGGTCGTCCCGGACCCAGTCGAGGCCCACCCGCAAGAGGGATTGTTGCCAATCCTGGCCTAGGCCTGTGCGGCGGAATTGGTACTCGGTGTGGAGCGCCAACGATTCGTTCAGCCGGTGGTTGCCGAAGGCCATGAACCATGTGTGCTGGTGGTCCGCCACCTCGCGGTTGGTGGAATCTTGCTGGCCCCATGCAGATGAGGCGACGAGCGCCGTCAACCCGACCCAGAGAATCTGCTTCATGGAGATGCTTATTTTTTTTTGAAACTGCGAACCGTATTCGCAATGATCTCAAGGCACAATTCGAGTTGGTTTTCGGTCATGACCAGGGGAGGGGCAAAACGGATGATGTTGCCGTGGGTGGGTTTGGCCAACAATCCATTGTCCTTCAACGCCACGCATAGATCCCAGGCGGTGCTGCTGTCAGGTGTGTCGTTGATGACAATGGCATTCAACAAGCCTTTGCCACGCACTGCGGTGACCAAATCTGTGGAGTCCACCAAAGACTGCATGGCCTCCCGGAATCGCTGGCCGAGACGAAAGGCATTGTCGGCAAGCTTCTCGTCCAACACCACCTCAAGGGCTGCTTGGGCCACAGCACAGGCGATTGGATTTCCCCCGAAGGTGGAACCGTGTTCACCAGGCTTCAAACACATCATGACGTCGTCGTCTGCAAGCACAGCCGACACAGGGAACACTCCGCCTGAGAGGGCTTTCCCCAACACGAGCAAATCAGGTCGTGCATCTTCGTAGTCCGTGGCGAGAAGTTTGCCAGTGCGTGCGATTCCAGTTTGGACCTCATCTGCGATGAAGAGCACATTGTACTTGGTGCAGAGTGCCCGCACCCCAGCCAAATATCCTTCGTGCGGAACCACCACTCCAGCTTCCCCTTGAATGGGCTCCACCATGAAAGCGCACACATTGGGGTCTTTCAGTTCAAGCTCTAGGGCGTCCAAGTCGTTGTAAGGAATGAGATCGTAACCAGGCATGTAAGGGCCAAAGTCTTTGTAGCTCAAGGGATCGTCAGAACTGGAAATGGCGGCCAGCGTTCGGCCCCAAAAATTTCCTTTGGCAAACAAAATCCGTGCCTTGTTTTCTGGAATTCCCTTCTTGAGGTAGCCCCATTTCCGTGCCAGTTTGTTCGAGGTTTCTCCACCTTCCACGCCGCTGTTCATGGGCAGCACTTTGTCATATCCGAACAATTCCGTCATGAATTTTTCGAAGGGCCCCAGGTTGCTGTTGTAAAAGGCTCGAGAAGTCAAGGTCAGTTTCTCGGCTTGGTCTTTCAGTGCCTTCACAATGTGAGGGTGACAGTGTCCTTGGTTGACAGCGCTGTATGCGCTCAGGAAATCGAAGTAACGCTTGCCCTCCACGTCCCAAACATGCACGCCTTCACCGCGGTCCAGCACCACGGGAAGTGGGTGGTAGTTGTGCGCGCCGTGCACGTCTTCCAGGGCCATTAAATCGGCAGAGTTGAGTGGTGTCTTCGTGTTCATGCCACGAAAATAGGGTGCGCTTTGGCCCCGATGCATTGCTGAAGGAGACGGACACCGTACTTTTGCCTCCCAAAAGCAAGCCAACCAATCTTTTTACCCATGGCGACCAACCGCACATTCACGATGATCAAGCCCGACGCCACAGGCGCAGGCAACACTGGCAAAATCATCGACCGCATCATCGACGCGGGATTCACCATCAAAGCGATGAAGTGGACCCAACTCAGCATGGACGATGCCGCTGCCTTTTACGCCGTTCACAAGGAGCGTCCTTTCTTCGGTGAATTGACCGAGTACATGACGTCTGGCCCCATCGTGGCAGCCATCCTTGAAAAGGACAACGCCGTGGCCGACTTCCGCACCTTGATCGGGGCGACCAACCCTGCCGAGGCTGCCCCAGGCACCATCCGCGCTGACTTCGCCCAGAGCATCGCTGCCAACGCCGTGCACGGGTCAGACAGCGACGAAAATGCCGCCATCGAAGGTGCGTTCTACTTCAGCCAGCGCGAGCTTTCCTGAGTGGATTTCAAGTCATCATTGAGATGAAAAAAAAAGCGGCCGATGGTCGCTTTTTTTGTGCCGTTCAGCCAGGCAGGTTCAATCGAAAAAAGTGTCGGCGAAGTTGAGCAAGTAAAGCTTTGATTCAGCCCTGGTCAGTGCGGTGTACAACCAACGCAACCACTCCAAGTCCACACGTTCCTCGGTCATGTAGCCTTGGTCCACCACGACGGCTTGCCATTGTCCGCCTTGGCTTTTGTGGCAGGTGAGGGCGTAGGCGAACTTCACCTGCAATGCCTGGTAGCACGGGTCGGAGTTGGTGGCTTCGTGGATTTTGGTCTTGCTTCCCAAATGGCTATGGTCGGCCGACACCGCGTCATACAGCGCGCGACGTTGCGCCCGGCCTTGGCTGGCTTGTTCAGAGGTCAGCACGCTCAAGTTGATGTGGACGGAAAAGGCGGGGTATTCCGGTTGATCGGCCAGCCGGACTTCAGCTTCGACAAATGGCGTTTCGTGGCGCTCGAAGCGCTTCTGGATGCGGTCGACAATCAATGTGTCTCCGTTGGCGATGAGGTTGGTCGGGAGTTCTTCGTGGTCCGCCAGCCAGTGATAGTTGTTGGCCACCACCATCAATCGGTCCCCCGCATTGAGTCCATCTTCCTGCCAAAGCACCCTGGCCCGAATGTGTTGATTGAATTGCACTGCACGCTTGTTAGATCGCGTGATCACCACGATGTTGTCTTCTCCGTGTTGCGCGTGCAAGTCGATGAGTAGATCTTCCAAATCCTGGCCTCCCACTCGCGCTAGGCCCGGGCCCAGTTCGAATTGAGGAAGCGGGGCGGGGCCCTCTGGTTCGGCCATGCTCATGATCATCCGCAAGTCATGGGCGTTGCTGAGGATGGCGCTGTCGAGTTCCTGACGGACAACGTCTTCCAAGGCGACCTCGGCCAGCGTCAGGCCAAAATCGGCTTTCAAAGTGTCCCCTTGAAGTGCTGGACTCAAGGAGGCGCCCACGGGCGGGAGCTGTGCGTCGTCCCCAATCAACATCAGCCTGCAACCTTGGCCCGAGTAAACAAACTCCACAAGGTCGTCGAGGAGGCTTCGGTATTGAAATCCACCCGCCGGCAGCCCGGAAGACTCTCCAATCATCGATGCTTCGTCCACCACGAATAGGGTGTCGGTCCGCTTGTTGGTCGTCAAGCCGTAGCCCGTGCTTCCGTCAGGGGTTCGCGTCGGTCGGTAAATGTGACGGTGGATGGTCGACGCGGGCTGACCGGCATGCTTGGCCAGGACTTTGGCCGCACGACCTGTGGGGGCAAGGAGCACGCAGCGCTGGCGAACTTCACGCAAGGTGCGCACCACGGCACCCACAGAGGTGGTCTTGCCCGTGCCCGCGTAGCCGCGTAGGATCAAGGCGCACCTTGGTTTTTCAGACACGATGAAACGAGACCACACGAATGCAAACCTTGCTTGGGACGCTGTGGGTTCAAACGGCATTTGGCCCAACAACCTGGCCTCCAATTCTGAGGCTCTTCTTGTGTCCAAGGGTGGTGTCGAATCGTGGGGCATGGCTCGGCAGACGAAGGTAGGTCTGGAAGGGTTGCAGGGTGCCTTGCGTGTTGTAGTTTTGGCGACGCCAACCGCGATTCGCCTTAATTGGAACACATGGACAAGTTCTTCAACGAAATCAACAAGTACGTCATCAGCATTCTCTTGTTCTTAGGAGGTTTGGGATTCCTCTCCAAGTATTTGAGTGGAGATGCATTGGAAAGTCAGCCCACGGCCATGTTGCTGGCTTCGTTGGCCATGATTTTGGTCGGCGCATTGGCCATGCCGGTCGTGTTGGAGCGTTTGAACCAAACCATGTACCGCGTCTTGCTTTTGGCAGCAGGGATCTCTGCACTTGGCTTGGCCTACTCGGTGTTTTACTCCGTGGATGAGGAAATCAATTTCCAAGCCACCAAAAAGCGCGTCAACGCAACGACCATTCAACGGTTGAAGGACATCCGTGCCGCCCAGGAGTCTCACCTTGCGGTCTACGGCAACTTCGCAGAAACCTTCGACAGCTTGATTCAGTTTGTGCAGGAGCCCGTGGTTCCCGTGGAGTTCAACATGGGTTCGTTCCACGACACGCTCCCCGAGGCCAAGAGCCGTGAGGATGGGTACGTGTTGACCCGCGCCCAGATCGCAGAGGTGGCGGAAGGAGACGGACTCACTGAGCAAGGACTGCTCGACCTCATCATGGAAGATGCCAGCCCTTACAAGGTTCGTGACACCTTGTTCACGAGCTTTTACGCCGAAAACTTTGCTCCGGAAGTGCGTACTGTCCAGCGTTTGGCCCAAGTGAGTCTCGATTCCTTGGCCTTCAATCCCTACTCGGGGGAGCGCTTCGTGATGAAGACTGGCGCGGTGGAGGTGGGGCGCGTTTGGCAGCCCACCATTTTGGTCCAAGACCCCACGCCGTTTGGCCGTGACAAGGTCAAAAAAGACACCCTGCGGTTCGGGTCACTTTCAGAAGCGCACCGGGACGGCAACTGGCGCAACTGAACCATTCATGGGGAAGCTGGCTTTGCTTTGGGATGGCGCGTGGCTCAGATGGACCATGCCCCACGAATCCCAGGCGAGGCAGCGAGAAATTTCACGTGCCGACATGGTGCCTGAAGTCCTGATCGCCATCCGCAATCAGGTTGGGGCAGGGTGCGATGTGGTTTGCGCCGAGTGGGGAGTTCCGACGACTCTCGTTCCCTATGAATTGA
>DKNS01000177.1:9552-10084 GCA_002469765.1 Flavobacteriales bacterium UBA7382
CGGCCCCCGATGGCGTCAGGGTGGAAGCGTTCGACCGAGGAGGAACGCGATGCCACATGGTGACCTCGGGAAACGACTCTTGGGCCAGACATGTTTCTGCCGTGTTTCCCCAAGCCCAAATGACGTCGATGGCGGCGGTGATGGCCCATGAAGCCCTGCGCTTGTCCCAGTCCAAAACCGAAGAGGCTTGGGTCTTCCGCGTGCACATTGGCGCCCAAGGGATGCATGCTGCAGCTGCTGCAGGGAAGGTCCTTCAGTGGGAGCAATTGGTGCCAGCCGGCTGCACTTCCGAAGATGCCTTGTACGCGATGGTCAATGCGTGCCATCGCAGCGGGGCTGACGTGAAGGACGCCCTCGTGTTCTGGTCAGGCGAGGGTCAATGGACCCAAGGGTGGAATCGGTTTGTGACCTTGAGCGAAGCCAACCCCAAAGAAGCGGGTGGCGGCGGTTGGGGCGTGGTCTTGAACCTGATGCGCGGATGAGGATCACAGGGGGAGCATGGCGAGGTCGGCGTGTGCCAGATTTGAAGGGG
>DKNS01000093.1 GCA_002469765.1 Flavobacteriales bacterium UBA7382
AGGCAGGGCTTGCTTGAAACGGAACTTGTCCGTGCTTCTTCAAATCAGTTCGCTGAACGACGGTTGTCGTCGATGTCCGCCTTCTTCTGCATGGCGTTCAACACCGTGAAGGGGAAGTTGGCCCGCGCTCGTGTTGCAATGGTGCTTTGCTCTTCGAGGTAGCTGTCTTTGCTGCTTGCTTCTGTGACTTGTTGAGGAGCAATCACCCACACGCCTTCGTCGCCGACGATGGCGTTCGACATGTTGCCAATGGGGATGGACAACGCGGCTCCTGCCACTTGAGGTTCCGCTCCTGCACCACTTCCACGGACAGTTGGAAACTTCACACTGAGGTTGCGACCCGTCTTGACTGTTTCACCAACTGCTGCAGCCACTTCGTCCAAGTTGTCACCCACCATTTTCTCAGCGTACAACATGCCCTTGGCTTCGTTCATGGCTCCTGTTCTCATCTCTTCTTCCACGGCCTCCAAGGTGGGCTCTCCGGATTCTGTGATTCGGTCCAAGTGGGCCACGATGTAAAAGTCTGAGGTCAAAATGGGGTTGGAGATTTCTCCTTGCTCGCTGCGGAATGTCCAGCCGACAATTTCGGCGGCGTCGCGCACTCCAGCGATGTTGCGCGCTGCGGGGGCGATGCTGTTGGCCTCCCCGGTAGAATAACCGGCTTCGTCGGCAGCGGCCATCAAGGTCTCCTTGTCGATGGCGGTGATGGCGAATTCGCTCGCTTGGGCGTAAGCGTCGCGTGCTGTGGTGGCGGATGCGTCAACTTTGCGAGTGATGTAGGCGACACGCGCCTCCTCCACTTTGGTTCGGCGATCGAGCACTTCAATCAGGTGCACCCCGTAAGTGGTTTCCACCCATCCAATGGAGCCCACGGCCTTGTCGAAGCAGAAGTCTTCAAACGGCTTGACCATGCGGCCACGTGGGAAGAAATCGTACACCCCGCCGGTGCTCTTCGAACCGGGGTCTCCGCTGAAGCGCTGGACCAAATCGTCGAAGTCACCTCCGTTGCGCAGCACGCGCTTGAGGCTGTCCGCCCTCTGTCCGAGCTCGGTCATTTCAGCCTCGTCTTTGGCGTCCTTCGCAGTCAACAAAATGTGACGGCACTTGGCAGCCTCGTCCGGCACCATGGTGCGCTCAAGAACCTGGGCGACAGACATCATGCCATTCTTTGTGTAGGGGCCAACAACTGTGCCAACAGGCTCCTCGAAGAATTTGCTCTCGTTGACGTCAAGTTCGACTTGGGCGAGGCGCAAGTTGCGGATGTCTTCTTTCCCGTCGTTCGCCACTTGGGCAAATGCTTCTGCGTTGTCGGCACTCTGCCACTCGTCTGCCACATCTTCCAATTGGACTTCCATCGCCTTGATGTCAGACTCGCTTGCACCCAGGGGAATCTTCACGTAGCTGATGTCGCGCCCCTCGGATTGCTGGTACTGAGGCTCGCCTTTGTGGGCGTTGTAGTACGCATTCACCTCGCGGTCGCTTACGCTCACTTCGCCGTCTGGGATGTTCTTGTACAATTTGGCGACATACTGAATTTCAGCAGTGCGCTCGGCATTGATGTGCTCGTACTTGCCCTCAATGGAGTTCGTGTACACCGCATCGGCCATCAGGACGTCCAACTTCTCTTTCTTGCGCTTCGCCAAGATGAGCTTCTTGTAGCTCAAGAGATTGACCTTGCCTTGGTCGGTTGTCAACATGGCGCCGAAGTTTTGCTGCCACATGGCTTTGTTCTCCCCGTTGCTGTAAAACGCACGGCTCATGTAGGGAGAATCCAAATTGCCAAACAACATTTCCTGGAACTCGGCGTCGGTGACTTCAATGCCAAGTTCGTTGTAGGTGTCTTCCAAGACGATGTTGGACGTGATGTCGCCCCACACTTCATCCTGGAGTTGCTCCCCAGAGAATCCTAGACGACGACGCTCGTCAAGTTCCATGCGGTAATCCAAGGCAGAAATGCTCTCGCCTCCCACACTTCCCACGTCACGCGCGTTGCCTTGTCCCATCAACGCGAGCACCGCGTCGTAGGGGACCAAAAAGCCGAGCATGCCCAATCCAATCATGCCGAGCAACAAGCCTTGCCTGTTGCGGATTTGTTCAATCATTGCCATCGTCTCAAAGTCTAGTTGTAAGGGTTGCGAAGATAACGCTTCCAAGTTTACCGAAAACCACGTTGGTTCAGGCTTCTGGGGCGGGCTTGAACTCCACCCACAGGATGCGGTTTTCCTCCACTTCTCGCACCACAAATTCAAGCCCTTCCACCTCCACGACGCTGCCCGATTCTGGGATGTCTTCGGCATGGTGGAGAAGCAAGCCACCCAGGGTGTCGTAGTTGCCTGATTCGGGCAATTCCCAGGCATGGACTTCGTTCAGCGACCGCACTTCCCGGCGGGCGGGCACCCGCCAAACGCCGTCACCCAGGGCGTGTTCCACATCTTCCTCGACGAAGTCGTGTTCGTCGTCGATTTCCCCAAGCAGCTCCTCCACGATGTCCTCCATGGTCAAAATCCCGGCGGTCCCACCGAACTCGTCCACCACCACTGCAAGGTGCCTTCTGCGCTTTAAGAATTGCCGCAAAAGTTCGTCGCCGGCCATGGCCTCTGGGACGACAAACGTGGGCAGCAGAATTTCCTTGAGGGATTCGGGCAAGTCAAAGAGGTACTTTGCATGGACGTATCCCACAATGTGATCCATGTCGCCCTTGAACACCACGAGTTTGGAGAATCCAGTTCCGGCGAACGTCGCCGTCAATGCGTCCACGGAGGTGTCTATTTCGACGCCTTGCACCTCGTTGCGGGGCACCATGCTGTCCCGGGCCTGGACACTCGGCAAGTCCAAGGCGTTCTTCAGGATTTGCAATTCGTGTTCGAGTTCTTGCTCAGGCTCCATGCGGCCGCTGAGGGTTTCCAGATAGTGGTCCAAGTCTTGGACCCCAAGGGTTTCTGCCTCGGCGGCTTCCTTTCTGCGGACAAAGGGCCGAAGCAGCCCTTGGCTGAGCTTGGTGATGATCCAGGCGGGCAAGGCGAGCACGATGAAAATCAGGAGAAGGGGATACGCCAAATTCCTAAGCCAGGCGTTGGGGGAGGCGTGAAACAATGACTTGGGGATGAACTCTGCCAACACGAGCACCACCGACGTGGTCACCAGAGTTTGGATGGCCAAGGCGAGCAAAGGTTGAGGGGCGCTTTGCCAATCTGAAACGCCAAACACCCATGTGCCCACAAGCGCCCCTGATTCGATGCCGCAGAGCACCAGCGCGAGGTTGTTGCCGACCAACATTGAGGCGATGAACAGCTGGGGCCGAGCGTTCAGGAAAGCCACCACCCGGCCACGCCAACTTTGAGTGGCGTCGAGTTCAGTCTGGAGCCGACTGGAAGCCACGAACGCCATTTCCATCCCAGAGAAGAACGCCGACGCGAACAGAGACAGCGCCAGAATCAAGATCGAACTCGAAGGGTCAGGGTCCATGTACAAAAGATACAGCCGACGTCAGTTGGAAGACGTCATGCGAAGCCGGAAGATTCGTCGAACGCCGTACCAAAGCCAGGAGATGCAAGGGAACAACCCCATGGACCACGCTGGTGGGTCCGCGCTCATCCAAAGCCAGCCCACGTAAAAGGTGCCTACAATGGACGCCACCAGCCAAAACCATTCTGCGGCGCGTGCCGTTTTGTAGGGGAGACTTTGTTCGATGGATTGTGGCTCGGACATGGTGCGAAGGTCGGGCAACGGCACGAAAATCAGCCTCCGACTTCAAATGACCCCGTGGGATTCAAAATCTCATAGCGTTCAAAATGGCTGTCCGAGCGGAGACCTCGGCCCCGAAGCATGCCCTGGGCGGTTTCGATGGAGACAGGTCGCGTGGTGTACACCAGGTCGGAATCGTGCGACCACACGAGGTGTTCGGTTTCCAAACGTTCGCCTTTGTCGTTCACCAGAACCACGTTGTCCCATGCTTCCAGCCGACCGGCCTGGTCGTTGTATGTGCCACGGTCGGCTTGAAGGGTTGCGGCATGGCGTTCGCGGTTGCCACCAATGTACAGGGTGAATCCCTCGGAAACTTGCCACAGAGGAGTGTCCGATTGGGTGTTGTCCCCTTCAAGGTTGTCCCAGCGCTCGAGCCTGTTGGCTTCGAGGGCTTGAATCAACCTGCCTCGTTCGGTGTACTCGAAGTAGCCCTTTTCAACCACCTGGATGGGTTCTCCCTCCCTGACTATGTCGGACGCGTCGGCGTCCATCTCGTCGCCTGAACGGTCCATATCAGGGGTGGGCTTGCACCCCATCCAGGTGCCGACTCCAAAGAACACAACAGCCGCCCAAAGCTGGAAGGCTGGAGGTCTGGTTGTCGTTCGTGGTTTTTGGGACATGTCCCTCAGCGTACCCGAATGGTGGTGGTTTCACCAGAACACGGGCACCCTTTCTTGGAGGGCACCGTGAAGGAACCACCTGCCTGCTTGCCGTAGGTGAAGATGTCGTCGACCGTGGGGAATTGCTTCGCCATGTTGGCCATTTTCTTGCTGGCCTTTTCAGCGAGCTCTTCGTCCAATCGCTTGGCTTTGGCGTAGTAGTCGCTGGCCACCCAGTACACCGACCGGCCGCCCAAGGCGCCGTCGTTGCATGCGCGGGAGCTTCCCGCAATGGCGTCTCCAATAAGCATGTATGCGTCTCCATTTTCAGCGTCCAGCTCCAACACTTGCCGGGCGAAAGACTTGGCTGTGGTGGTGCGTCCTAAGGCACTCGCGATTTGACCTGTTTTCAACAAATAGGTCAACTTGTCGCTGCAGTCGCCGCAACGCTCCACGGCGTCTTCCATGTAGGCGAAGCTCGAGTCGAGCTGGCTGGACTTGGCAAACCCGATGCCAATGGCAAAGGCCGCAGGGGCTGAGGGCTCGACACTGTAGACAGAAGTGGCCACTGGCAGGAAGAGGTCGTTGTCGGTGCACTCCTTTTTGTTCAACAAGCGCAAGACTTTTTGCTTCAATTCCATGTTGCTGGAATCCGCCGTCACAGCCGTTGCGAGCACGGGCACCATGTCGTCGCAGTCTGCGATGGCCACAAACACGGTTTCGATGTTTTTCTTGGCTTTTTCATAGCGCTTCAAATCA
>DKNS01000088.1 GCA_002469765.1 Flavobacteriales bacterium UBA7382
GGATGAAATCAAGGTGAAGTTGGATCCGATTGTGAAGCCCATGTCTGTCGATTTGGGCTTGGTAGGCGGACCAGTCTTCGTAGCACTCCCCAGCGATGAGAACCTTGTGGTGTGAAGGCAAGTGCGCCAAGGCTTCCAACAACACGCTGAGTCCTTTGTAAGGCCGGATGAGCCCAAAAAAGAGGTGGGCCACATCTTCATCTGAAAGTCGCAATTGACGCCGCGCTTCAGCGGGAGAAGGGCCTTTGGGGAAGTGTTCGTACAGGGGATGGAACAGCGTCTTGGGCTTCCAGGGGTGAAGCTTGTCGCTTACAGCTTCGCTCAGGGTGACCACCCCGTCACAGGCCTGGAGGAACCTCTTGGTTAATTTGGCTTCCCAAGCTTTTCCGTCGTGTGAATTGGCGTTGTGCATGACGCCAACAATCTGTCGAACCCCATGTCGTTTTGAATGTTTGGCCACGGAAGTGAGCGCAGGTGCCAATGCTGTATGCCAAAACGGAAGCAGCAGCAAGTCCACTTCTGCATGTTCCCCAAGCTCCCTGCCTACACGCTTCCAGGAAGCAGGGGAGATGCTGTCTAGAGATGCGGAGATGTCTGAATCTGAAAGCGATTTTCCTGGCTCAAACTGGGTCTTGCCCGGGAACAACATCGCGGGATACTGCCTGGACCAAGTGGCGCAATGCACTGTGTGTCCTGCCTGTTTCAAGGCATTCGCCATGGCGTCGTTGAATTGCGCGATGCCTCCGCGGTAAGGAGGGAAAGTGGAAACGATGCCAATGCGCATGGGTGCAATTTGGGGCAAGAAGGCGTCAGGGGCAACTTATCTTCGTGCCATGAACGCGTTTTTGGTGGATGGCGTGCGGACGCCCATTGGGAGTTTTGGGGGCACCTTGGCTCCGGTACGGACAGACGATTTGGCGGCACATGTGTTGGCTGAATTGATGCGCCGCAACCCTTCTTTGGATCCTGCATCAATTGGAGACGTCCTGATGGGATGCGCCAACCAAGCAGGTGAAGACAACCGAAACGTGGCGCGCATGGCCTCTCTGCTTGCAGGGCTTCCACAAGAGGTGCCAGGTGAAACGGTGAACCGTTTGTGCGCCTCTGGGTTGGCGGCGGCCACACATGCATCTCGGATGTTGCACGTTGGCGATGCATCCGTGGTGGTGGCCGGCGGTGTGGAGCACATGACGCGCGGCCCTTGGGTCATGAGCAAGACAAGCAAAGCGTTTGGCCGCGACATGGCCTTGCACGACACCAGTTTTGGCTGGCGTTTCATCAACCCCAAACTCCAAGAAGTTTACGGTGCCGAGGGGATGGGCCAAACTGCAGAAAACCTGGTGGAGCTGCATGGCATTTCTCGGGAGGACCAAGACGTGTTCGCCTATGCCAGTCAGATGAAGGCAGCGGCCGCCCAAAATGAAGGGCGACTCGCGGAAGAGATTGTCACCGTATCTATTCCCAGGCGAAGGCAAGACCCAGTGGTGTTCGGGCAGGATGAATTCATCAAGCCAAGCACATCTTTGGAGGTGTTGTCCAAGCTTCGACCCGCTTTCCGAAAAGAGGGAGGTTCGGTCACTGCAGGGAATGCAAGTGGTCTCAACGATGGTGCAGCCGCCCTGCTGCTGGCGAACGAAGAAGGGCTCATGGCCCATGGACTGGAGCCGTTGGCTGAAGTTCTGTCCTCTGCTGTGGTGGGGGTGCCGCCGCGAATCATGGGCATTGGTCCCGTGGAAGCGTCGAACCGTGCGCTTGCCAAGGCTGGTTTGGGTTGGGACGACCTGGACGTGATTGAATTGAATGAGGCGTTTTCGGCCCAGAGTTTGGCCTGCATCCGAAGCTGGGGTTTGGAGGACAACGACGCGCGCATCAACCCCAATGGCGGTGCCATTGCCCTCGGACACCCACTCGGGATGACGGGCGCCCGAATCTTGCTCGCAGCCGCACGTGAATTGAAAAGGACAGGAGGCAAGCATGCCCTTGTGACTTTGTGCATTGGTGTAGGGCAAGGCTACGCGGTCATCATCCGGAACGCGTCGTCGTCATGACCTATTCCTTTCGTGGCATGGTGCCAGTGGTGCATCCCAGTGCATTTGTGCATCCTCAAGCCACCCTCATCGGTCACGTCACGATTGGAGAGCAATGCTACGTGGGCCCAGGTGCAGTGTTGCGAGGAGATTGGGGAAGGATTGTGTTGGACCGTGGGGTCAACGTGCAGGAAGGATGTGTGCTTCATATGTTTCCTGGCACGACCGTGCGGTTGGAAGAGGGGGCTCACATCGGACATGGGGCGATGGTGCACGGGGCCCACATTGGCAAGAACTGTTTGGTGGGGATGAATGCCGTGGTCATGGACGATGTCCAACTGGGTGAAGGGTGTGTCGTGGGGGCTCTGGCCATGGTTAAGGCTTCGACGACGTGGTCGAACAGGTCATTGATCTTGGGCAATCCGGCGACCCGCAAGGGGGATGTCAGCGACCAAATGTTGAAGCACAAGTCCGAGGGGACGGCTCTGTACCAAATGCTTCCCACGGATGCCCATGGCAATATGAAAGAAGTGGATCCGCTTTCTGCCGAGCCTGCAAATCGGGTGGAAGACTTCCCCGTGCTGGAAGCTTGGCACAAGCGCAAAACCCAAGTCTGAGTCATGGGCCGCAACGGGCGTCGCAACCAGTCGTTTCAGCGGTTTGACATAGCCGACGACCAATGTGGCATGAAGGTGGGCACAGATGCGCTTGTCCTAGGGTGCTGGGCAGGGGAGTGCTTGGAAGGGTTGAACCGAATCCTTGATATTGGAACTGGATCTGGCATTTTGGCTTTGATGCTCGCCCAGCGCCATGAACTCGCTGAGGTGGAAGCGGTGGAGCTTGAGCCCGACGCGGCGAAACAAGCTGAAACAAATGTGGCTTCGAGTCCTTTCTGTGAGAGGATTACAGTTCACACACAAGCGGTCCAGGCTTGGAACGGGCCCTTGGTGGACTTGGTGGTGTGCAACCCGCCATTCTTTCACAATCACCCCAAGAGTCCTGATCGCAAGCGAAATTTGGCCCGCCACGACGACACCTTGCCGCTGCGCATCCTTTGTTCGCAAGCATGGCGGGTGACCCATGAAAAAGGTGTCTTGGAGTTTGTGTTTCCGTCGGACAGGGCAGAGGAGGTGAGGGCTGCGGCTGAAAAAATTGGTTGGCACCTGGTCCAGCGAATTTCACTGTCATGGAGCGAGGCGCATGAGCCCATTCGGGACCTTTGGACTTGGTCTAAAATGTGCACAGAGCAGGGTCCCAACGTCGAAGAAAGGCTCTTGCACAATCCTGCAACACAAGACTGGGCTCCATGGCTGAAGCTCAGGTTGTCTGTCTTTTTAACGACCCTTGAATAGCAAGCGGTTCGTTTAACAACCCAGAACCTGACGCAACTTGTCCACTTGGGCTTGCCACAGATCTTTTGCGTCTTGCATCTCTTCTTCATCGTCAGCGAAGTCAGTGATGACCAAGGCATTCTCACCGGTCAATTCATCCACACGGATTCTGAATTCGAAAAAGGTGTCAAGCCCTTCTTCTTCAGCCTCGAGCCAGCGGAACTTGACGAACTCGTCTTTCTTTTTGGAAACCATCCGGGCTGATTCCTCACTGCCATCCCAGAAAAAAATGTGAACGTCCTTCTTGATGTTCACGTCGTCGCAAAACCACTCGGCCAAACCTGAGGGCGTACTGATGCAATTGAACAGCACGCCTTTGGAGCTGTTTAGGGGGATTTCAAGATGGAATTTCACGATGTCTGTGGTGATGCTCATGGTTGGCCAATTGTGCGAATGCGTTGCCGATAAAACTCGAACAACACAACCCCAACAATTCCGTATGATAAGGGTTCACAAGTTAAGACATGAATCGTCATTTCAAGCTCCGATTGCTTTGAGACTTGCCAAAACTTGCTATCTTCGCGCCCCGATTTGGCGGGGTAGCTCAGCTGGTTAGAGCGCAGGATTCATAATCCTGAGGTCGGGGGTTCGAGCCCCCCCCCCGCTACAAGAGGCCTTGCATCGAGCAGGGCCTTTTTTTGTGTCCAGAACTGGGTTTCAGGGGTTCACTATCAACATTTGATGAGTCGGGTGAGCCACCCAGGATAGATCGACGGATGTCAAAGAGACAAGTCAAAGACCAAAGCGACGACGATGAATCAGAGACCCCCGCTAAGCTTGAGTT
Organism: Flavobacteriales bacterium UBA7382; assembly: GCA_002469765.1. Classification (GTDB taxonomy): domain Bacteria; phylum Bacteroidota; class Bacteroidia; order Flavobacteriales_D; family Sanyastnellaceae; genus UBA11663. Next base: position 4,203 of record DKNS01000088.1, read on the forward strand.
TTAAGAGTGGCCCCTCACTCGGCATCCCGAACGCAGCGAACTGAATAGCCTTTGTTTTTTTCGTAAGTGTCCGTTGGGTCGGTGATATCCTCGCTGTTGTTGAGCAGTATCCGGGCATGTGCGGTGGATGTTTCCCATGGATCGGCCGAGGAACTCCACCACAACCCCTCGTCTCCCGCAGTCCAGAAGAAGCCTCCACCGCCGTCGAACCGAGAGCCGCCGGGCAAACCCGTCCAGCCACTTGAGTTGGTCGCGCCTGTGTTTGGCGAGTTCCAATGATCAAAGCCCGCTTCTTTCATCTTGCCTCCCGCTCCATTTTCGCCTCCCAAGTAATCTGTTAATTGCGTGAACTCATCATCTGACGGGACATGCCAACCGCTTGGACAAATGCTGTCAGTCATCACTGCCGGCCAGTTGTACAGAACGCCGTACGTCTCATAGTTTGAGGTTGATTTGGCTTCTCCTACATCAGAGCCTTCATATTCGTAGACATAGTAATGGGGGCTGGAATCACCGCCTTCACTTGGAGGGGAAACTTCAGGCAAATAGCGACAGTTCTCAGCAAACCAACACTGATTCCCTATTGTAATGACGGCGTAGCTATGGCCACTGTATTCCACAAAATCAGAACTGGAACATCCGGTCAGGCTGGTTCCTTCACAAACACAAGCATTGCTCCAGATGTCGTTTGTCGTAGAATAATTGTTGTCATCACAACTATCTCCGCCAAAATAGCATGAGCCATCGTCATCTGTCGCTGTCTCATCGTAGTTGCACGCCGTCGCCTGAAGGCACCCCGCACAAGACGTAAATTCACACGAGCCATCATCATTGGTGGCAGCCGCGTCAAAATTGCAAGCTTCGGGGTCGGTGCATCCACCAATGGGCTCCTGACATGACCCGTCGTCGTCGGTGGCGATGGGGTTGTAGTTCAAGGCTGTTGTAGACGTACATCCGGCAATCTCATCACCATCACACACGTTGTCTCCGTCGGCGTCCTCCAAGCAATTCCCGTCACAGTCTCTTCCTTCCTCTGGGAAGACACATGTTCCATCGTTGACTTGTGCTTCTTCATCGTAGTTGCATGCTTCCAAAACCGTACAGCCCGTGGCCAAACAGGACACGAAGTCACAAGATCCATCATCTTGGTTGGCATTGGCGTCAAAGTTGCACGCTTGTGGGCTCGTGCATCCCTCGATGGGGTTGCAGCTGCCATCATCCACGGTGGCTGTGCTGTCGTAGTTGTCCGCGAATTCGTTGGTGCAACCCGCACAGCTGGTGTATTCACAAGATCCATCATTGACCTCCGCATCGGGATCATAGTTGCAAGCATTGGCCAACGTGCAACCTGGAACGAGGCAACTCAAGTAGTCACATGAACCGTCGTTGACCGTAGCCGCAGGATTGTAGTTGCATGCTACAGCATCGGTGCAACCCAAAACAAGGCAGCTGATGAAGTCACAGGTGCCGTCGTTGACGGTCGCAGCAGGGTCATAATTGCAGGCAATCTCAAAGGTACATCCTGGCACATCTGTCTGAGCACCAATGGTTTGAGTCAAAACCACGAGGAGAGCGGAGAGGAAAATTCGCATGTCGAGTCTTTTGATGGAACATTGAAAGATAGGGATGAAAACCGAGAATCCATCGACGAACCTCAATTTTCAGCACTTCAATGCGCGATAACGACCTACGAGCGGCAACATAAAGATGTTTCAAAACGACCCATCCCAACGAATTTCCTTGGCCGTATCTGCCCAACAAAAATGGCGACCAATGGCCGCCATTCCCTCATGCCACAAGGCATGCATTTGTTTCACGATCAATAGTCGTCGTCGTAATCTGACCACCCTTTCGAACCCCCACCACCGCGGGGCTTTTTCATTTTCGTTTGTCGTGGACCGTCCGAGTATTTGTCGGGCTTTTGGCGCTGTACCTTCTTCTTCTTGACAGGCTTTTTGTCCGGCCCGAAAGAACCTCCCCCACCGCCGGCAGAAGGCCGAGGTCCTGTGCTCGGTCGAGCGCCTCCGCCCTGCCCAGTTCTTGGTGAATCGGGACGGCCACCTGAACCCGAAGGCCGAGGACGTGCCCCACGCTCCTCAGCTTCTTTGACAACCATTCGGAACCCCATGAATTCCTGGCCATTCATTTCCGCTATTGCGCGCTCCCCTCCTGCTTTGTCCTCCATTTCGACAAAGCCAAAGCACTTGCTTTGCCCAGTGTCTCGGCCGGTCACCACCTTGAC
>DKNS01000076.1 GCA_002469765.1 Flavobacteriales bacterium UBA7382
GTCGGTCCGCAAGCTGGAGCGGGCCCCGTATGTGAAAGCTTTGTCTTCACGAAGATTCTGCATGAGTCGTCCGCTGAACACACCGCCACCGAGGATGGAATTGGCCACTTGTGCAGCAGTTGCGTCAGGGTGTCCTGGAGGGAAGGGAATGGCGTGGGTGACGTTGATGGTGCTTTGGACAGCTCCTTCCACTGGAGCGAAGTGAACCTGCATGCCTTGGGGCATGGCTGGTGGCAACACCCGCTCGAATGGGATGTTGCTGCGACGCCACGTGCCAAAGTGCTTGTTTGCCTTGACCTGCGCTTCTTCCGGGGTGATGTCGCCAATGGCGATGAGGTAGGCGACGTTGGGCCTGAAGTACTTCTTATGGTAAGCTTGCAGGTCTTCCTTGGCGATGGCCTCCAAACTTTCCTCGGTCATGACCTCGCCGTAGGGGTGCAACTCGCCGTAATTGACAGAAGCGACCAGGTTGCTGGCGATTTCTCCAGGGGAGGTGCCGATGTTGGCCAGGTTGGAGCCCATTTGGGTTTTAACCTTGTCCAGCTCCTCTTGAGGGAACGTGGGGTGAAGGACCGCGTCGGCCACAATCTCGAGCAAGGTGTCGGTGTGCTTGGACAGAGAGCGTGCAGAAAACCCATTGGCTGATGCGTTGAAAGAAGCCCCTAGAAATTCAATGTCCTCGGCGATTTGGGCTTTGGTGCGGGTTTCCGTGCCGCTGGACATCATGGCGCTGGCCACGTTCATCATCCCGGCTTTGTCGCCTTCTTGGAATGGTTGGAATTCCAAGGTCATGCTCCAATACACAGAAGGTGTCTTGTGGTTTTCCACCACAATCAACGTCATGCCGTTGGCCAGTTTGACCTCGGTGCTCTTGCCGATGTTCAATTCAGGTGCTGGACCAGGCTCGGGAGCCTGGCTTCGGTCAATTTGGGCCGAAGCTGTGAAACCGAAGGCCCACAAAATCAAGACCGAAGAAAGGCTTGTGCGGAGGGTGTGGGGGGTGATGCAGTTCATGGCTCAGTTGTCTTGTTGGAGGAAGTACAGGGTCACTCGCTGTTCAGGCACGTAGTATTTCTGCGCCGCCCGTTGGATGTCTGCCGGAGTGATGGCGAGGTAGCGTTCGACCTCGGTGTTGATGAGGTTGGCGTCTCCAAAGTAGGTGTGATAATTGGCCAAACTCTCGGCGATGCCCGCCATGCTTTGATTGCCTGTGGCGGCGTCAAATTCGATTTGATTCTTGAGCTTCTGCAATTCACGGTCGCCAATGGGCTCCGCTTTCATGCGCTCCACTTCTTGGTTCATGGCGTCCTCCACCTGATTGGGGTCCACGCCCATGTTGCACATTGCAAATGCGAGGGTCAAACCGGGATCCTCCAAGCCAAAGCTGAACGCGCCGCAGTACAAGGCCAATTGGTCCTGCTCCACGACCCGCTTGTTGAGGCGTGAACTCTCACCACCGCTCAACACCTGGTTCAGAAGGTCCACAGCGTAGTAGTCAGGCGTGCCTTGGGCAGGGATGGGATAAGCCTGCAACACCATGGGCAGACGGTCCTTTCCCCAAACGGTGTCGCGGACTTCAGCTGTGCGCAGGGGCTCCACGATGTCGGGACGTGGAATGTCGCGTCCACCTCGCGGAATCTCTGCAAAGTAAGCTTCGACCAATTCCTTGGCTTCCGCCACGTTCAGGTCTCCAGCAATGCTGAGTGTCGCATTCTCCGGCACGTAAAACGTCTGGTAGAAATCCATAAAGTCAGCGTGTGTGGCCGCGTCCAAGTGCTCCATGGAACCGATGGGCGTCCATTGGTAGGGGTGTTCTTTGTAAGCGGCTTCCATGGTTTTGGGCAGCAACTGGCCGTAGGGCTGGTTGTCGTAGCGTTGTCGCTTTTCTTCCTTCACCACCTCGTTCTGCGTGTCGATGCCGACTTGCTCAATCTTGGCATGCAACATTCGCTCGGACTCCAACCACAATCCCAGTTCAAGCTGGTTGCTAGGAAGAAGCTCATAGTAGAAGGTGCGGTCCATGGAGGTGTTGGCGTTGAGGACACCCCCTGCATTCTCCACGTAGGTGTCAAATTCCCCGCGGTCAATGTGTTCACTTCCTTCAAAGAGCAGGTGCTCGAAGAAGTGAGCCATCCCTGTGCGGCTGGGGTCCTCGTTTTTGGAACCGACGTGGTACAAAACGGTCACGGCCACGAGTGGGGTGGCGTGATCCTCGTGCAGGATGACATGCAAGCCGTTGTCCAAGTCGAATTCGGTGAACTCGATTTGGCGGGCCTCGCTTTGGGCGAAAAGGGACGTGGACAGGGTGAATCCCATTGTCGCCAACAGCCTTGAAGAAGAGAATCTCATGTGGGAAAATTGAGTCTGCAAGATAGGCGCATCGCGGTATCTTGTCGGCATGGAACTGAGCCCGAGCAAACGCCGAGAAGTCCTGCCAGAGGGCTGGTGGACCGCAGAGACTTGCTGGTCGTTGGACCCACACAAATGCACGTTTGAATTGTCAGACGGGGCGAGGTCGAGGATTGAGACGTGCCATGGGTATTTGTTGTCGAGAGCGGGCAAAGGCGAGGTGCTTTACGGCATCAACACAGGGTTTGGAGATCTGGCCACCACTGTGGTGGAAGACCTTCGCGGCTTGCAGCGGAACTTGTTGATTTCCCATGCCTGCGGTGTCGGAGAGCCTCTTCCCCAAGAGGTCGTGCGCATGATGCTCCTCCTCAAGGTCAAAGGGCTGTCTCAGGGACATTCCGGCGTGGCGTTGACGACGGTCCAACGGTTGTTGGACCATTGGAACGCCGACGTGCTGCCTGTGGTTCCAGAACAAGGCTCTTTGGGCGCGTCGGGCGATTTGGCCCCGCTGGCCCACATGGTGTTGCCTTTGATCGGCCTGGGCGAGGTAACCATGCCAGACGGACGTCAATTGCCCTCGGGCGAGGCGCTGGAGGAGTTGGGTTGGAGACCCCTTGAGCTGGGTCCCAAAGAGGGGCT
>DKNS01000186.1 GCA_002469765.1 Flavobacteriales bacterium UBA7382
ATGACCAAAGCTGCAACAGCGTGGAAAAGAAGTCTCATGTTTTCCCAAGGTAGGAGATAGAGACGAAGTCTTCTTCAGGGTTCATATCAGGCAGGGCTGCCTTTCCTTGGCCCAGAATTGCGATTCTTGCTGCATGACTTCGAGGTTCCCGACCCTGCATCTGGTCCTCGGCCTCCTTCTCCAAGGATGCGGTTGCCCCCTCGCAGTTGATGCAAGTCCCAACTTTTCCATTGCAATCTCTGAGACCATTCGCGCCATCTCGCCAAAGCATCTTGGAACTGCATTGTCACAATTCCTTTCCACAAGGGTGTCCATGAGGGGCATTTTACCGCATATTCATCCTGGAATGAACCAAGCTTATCGTCCCGAACGCATTGAACGTGCCCGTGAGATTTTGGTGGAGGCACTGAAGGACTCTTTGGGGGTCCATTGGGTGCTTCGAAACAAGAGCGAAGCGGGGAAGGTCTTGGCCTTGGAAGTGTTGTTTTTTGAAGGGGCCGACAAGGAGGGCGTCTTCCTTTCAGACGATGGCCAAGGCGCCGTGGTGTTTTACGACATCAACGATCAAAGGTGGAGCTGGTCCAACGCGCGTCGGAAGGCTCTGTTGGTCTTGCGTCATGCGGGAGTCGCGAGCGTATGGCGTCTCCTGAAATACAGGAGGATGATTGCGGCCACCAGGCCCAAGGATGCCATGGTTGGTTTTCTGGTCGGCACGGACAGGTTTGCGAAAGGAACCAAGGCTATTTTCGACATCCATGAGGGGATGCAGAAGCTGGCCAAGTCCCGAAACCTGCCCATTTGTTTGGAGACCACACAGCCCAGGGTCAGGCGCTTATACCAATATGCGGGCTACACAGAATATGCCGTGAGACGTCATCCTTTTGTCGACCTTGACATTTACTTTTTCATCAAACATCCCGACGATGTCTGAATCCTTCGATCGCATCACTTTTCCGCCTGAAAGGGACAACTTCTATGCAGACCTGAGAAAAGAAGTGTCTCAGCACTTCAAAGAAGTGGGGTACACCCACTTTGGCAACCGCCAAATGCACCTCAAAGTGGCCGTCATGTTCTTGGTGTACTTCGGTCTTTATGCCGGCCTGTTGATCGCCACCTCGAGCTTTGGGATGCTGTTGGTTTGGTATGCCATGATCGGGGTGTGGGGCGTGTTCTTGGGCCTGAACGCGGGCCACGACGCCGCCCATTTTGCGCTGTTCAAATCGCGCAAATGGAACAACGTCTTTTTGCACGTCTTCGATTTGCTGGGCACGAATTCGTTCAACTGGAAGAACCGTCACGTCGGAGCGCATCACTTGTTTCCGAACATCATGGACCACGACTCCGACATCCAGCAGTCCGACGTGGTGAAGATTTTCCCCAAAGACAAGCACCGTGGCATCCACAAGGTGCAGTGGCTATACATGCCTGTGGTGTACATGATTTACATCTTTCGTTGGGTCGTGTACCGTGACTTCAAGGACATTTTCTCCTCGAGAATCGGAGCTTTTGACAACCGCCGGTATCCCGCCAAGGAGATTGTCAAGATGGTTCTCTTCAAGCTGGGCTACTTTGGATACATCGTGGTGTTGCCCAAGTTGATGTTGGGCTTTTCCTGGGCGCAGGTGTTTGGGGCTTTTGTGCTGTTGACCGTCTTTGCAAGCCTCACCATCACCATGGTGCTGCTTTCCACCCACGTTGGGGAGCATGCCAATTTCCCTGAGCCTGGCGCCGACGGAGTCATGCCGCACTCTTGGTCGCACCATCACATGCTGACGGCTGGGGATTTCGCGACGGACAGTATGCTGGTGACCCATTTGTTTGGGGGGTTCAACCACCATGTGATCCATCACTTGTTCCAGCACATTTGCCACATCCATTACCCTGAACTGACAAAAATCTTGATTCGAGTGGCTGCTGATCACGGGGTTGAATACCGTTCAGAAAAGCACATGTTCTCTGCCATGTATTCGCATTTCAAGTTGCTGTACAACAACGGCAACCCCATGAATGTCAAATTGGCGCAGTCATGAGACATTCACCTTCAGAACTGCTTCAAAAGACCGTGCCCTATGCCCAAGAGAATGTTGCGACGAGCTGGCGACTGGCAGGGTCGGCGTGGCTGCTGCTGCTGGCGTGCATCGTCGGTGTGGTCGTGCTGCCGTCTTGGTGGATGAAAGCCTTGAGCAGTGCGGGCGTGGCCGCTTTGATGTCGCGCACGTTTGTCATTTACCACGATTACGTGCACGGCGCCATTTTGAAGTCGAGCAAGTTCGCCAAGGTGTTGTTTGGGGCATATGGCTTGTTTTGTCTGGCCCCGGTCAAGGTGTGGAAACGAACCCACGAATACCACCACCGCCACAATGGGAGGATATTCAAGCCCAGCATCGGGACCTATCCAGTGTTCACGAAAGAGAGGTATGAGGGCGCGTCCAAGGCGGAGCGAAGAAGCTACCTGTTCCAGAGGCACCCCGCCGTCATTGCCTTGGGGTACTGGTTCACCTTCTTGCACGGAATGTGCATCCAACCTGGCCTTGTCAGCCCTAAGAGACATTGGGATTCTTGGCTCGCAGTGTTCCTGCACGTAGGGTACCTCTCTGCGATGTTTTTGTTGGCAGGGTGGCAGGTGGCCTTGCTGGCCATCGTGTTGCCCAACACCTTGGCTTTTGGATTTGGTGCATACCTCTTTTACGTGCAGCACAATTTCCCGTCTGTCCAATACCTGAGCGACGGGGAGTGGGCTTACGAATCGTCGGCTTTGAAGTCATCCAGTTTCTTGGATCTGAGCCCCGTGATGCATTGGATCACGGCCAACATTGGCTACCACCACATCCACCATCTCAATGCCAGAATTCCATTTTACAGACTTCCGGATGCCAAGGCAGACATTCCAGAGTTGCAACATCCGCTGAGCAGCGATTTGAGCTGGCGGGAGGTGCGACGGTGCCTTGCCCTGAAGGTGTGGGACGATCAACGCGGCCGCATGGTTGCCCTGGCTGAAATTTGAGTCGATTGGCTATCTTGAGAGGGTGATGAACGTCTAGATTCCAGCCATTGTGCTCAGGTTCGTTCTGCCGCTGTCCAAAGGGTCAATGCAAATACCAACGATGGCTCCACGTGACCATCAAGGTACTCCACATGCTCATTTCATATGTATCTCCGTAGCCGCTCAAGAGACGTCCATACTCATCTCGTCCTTCCAGCAAGCTTTGCAAGAGCCAGGCACTCGCTTCGATGGACAGAATGGATTCGCCACACAAGATGTCAGAGGCGTCCTTTCCGCGCCTCTTCAGACGTCTGGCCACCCGAGGCTTCACATCTTCACCGCATCGATTGTCCTCACGCCCAAATTGGAAATAAACATGCGCTGGCCAAGGTCGAATGCCAGCAGCCACAGATCTGCCGCTGGCGGGATTGTAGTGACCGACACCAAGTTTGGCCGTTGCAATCGAGGGAAACGCCAAGCCCAGTTCGGCGTCAAGGAAAGTCGACTCTGAACGGAACGACCGCCTGCCAAAAAGAAAAGAGACACCTGGAAAGGGGAATTCTCCATCCAACAAGGCCAGCCCAACATTGGCGTCGATGTAATTCTGACCAAAATGTTCAAAGGGCGCATTTGATTGGCCAGGAATGATGTCGGTTTGTGCGTGGGCCTGCGTGATGATTAGGGCAACGAGAACAACCCAAAGGTGTTTGAGAAAGTGCATGGTCGGAAGATACTCCTCCAGGGTCAACTGAAAATAATGGTTGAGAAAGACTCACTTGAGAAAGCAACGCAAAGAACAAAGCGATCTGAATGGTGGATGGCTCTGTGATTGCCTCGAACCTCCTGCTTTTTTTTGGCCTTGTTTGGCAAGGGGTGCTGGGGGTGATCCGATTTGGACGGGCCGAGAGGTTCTGTCTTCTTCGAGCAGTGTACTTTGCACTGCATTTCATTCAACCCTCACCCATGAACCGATCTTTTCTTGCTCTGTTGATTGTGGCGTCCTGGACGTCATGTGGCATGAGTCACCATGCTCCCGCGACTGCTCAGCGTCCAATGAAGGAGTTGGCCTCAGCCAGGCTGTACGTCACCGCCGAGAATACGGCCAAACGCCTTTCGGAGGACGGTGTGTTGGAATTTGAATCGGCTGACCAACCCTTGGAAACCGAGGTGGCCATTTTTGTGAATCCGGCCAAGAAATTCCAGACCTATCTGGGCATTGGAGGGGCCATCACAGACGCCTCCGCCGAGGTGTTTTCTCTGATGAGTGAATCCCAGCAGCAAGCCCTGTTGGACGCGTATTACGGTCCTGATGGCATTGGGTACAACATCATCCGAACCAGCATCCATTCGTGCGACTTTGGGTTGGGAAGCCACACCTACATTGAAGAAGGCGACACCTCATTGGCCACGTTTTCCATCGCGCCAGACACCGTCAAGCGCATCCCCATGATTCAGCGTGCGGCTGAGATGATTGGAGAGGACTTGGTGTTTTACGCGAGTCCATGGAGTCCGCCGGCGTTCATGAAGACGAATCAAAACATGCTGCGTGGAGGCTCTCTGCTTCCGGAATTCTTTGGCGCATGGGCCCAGTATTTCGTCAAGTTTATTGAGGCGTATGAGGCCGAGGGGCTTCCTGTTTGGGGGGTGACCATCCAGAACGAG
>DKNS01000199.1 GCA_002469765.1 Flavobacteriales bacterium UBA7382
GACGCCGCGTTCAAATGGGCACGCACTGTTTCGCGGGACGCCTCGTACGCCTCGGTGGCCTCTTGGGCCAGGGCATGCACCCCGCGATGGATGTTGCTGTGGCGTTCGGCCAAATACTTGGCCTGGGCCTCAATGACCGCCAACGGTTTGTGGGCCGACGCTGCGCTGTCGAAGTAGGCCAGCGGCTTGCCGTGCACCTCCCGATTCAAGACCGGAAACTGCGCGCGAACGGCGTCGATGGGGAAATTGTGACTCATGACTACACTCTTTCAAGTCTGAGAAGATACTCGTGGTTTCCGTCTCCGCCTTGAATGGGCGAATCAAGGGCATCGGACACATGAAAACCCAGGGCAGTTGCAGAGGCCTTGGCCGTCTCCAAAGCCTTGCCACGAACGGCAGGGTCGCGCACGATGCCCGCACGGCTCAAATGTTCCCGTCCCACTTCAAATTGGGGCTTGACGAGGGCCACGACAGGGGTGCCCGGTTGGGTCAACGACGCAACCGCAGGGAAAATGTGATTCAGCCCCACAAATGACACGTCGATCACCACCAGTTCAGGAGGCCCGCCCATCACCTTGTCGACTTCAGCGGGGGTGAGGTCTTTGACGTTCGTGGATTCTCGGACCACCATCCTTGGGTCGTCGGCCAACCCTGCATCAAACTGATCACGCCCTGTGTCAACCCCCAAAACCACCAACGCCTCTCGCTCCAGCAACACGTGGCTGAAGCCTCCCGTGGAGCATCCGACATCCAGCGCGCGCTTGCCCTGCACGGTCAAATCTGTCCAAGTGTCGAGCGCAGCAAGCAGCTTCAAAGCCCCGCGAGACACCCATGGCATGTCTTCCACAACAAGTTTCAACAAGGCATCTTGAGGCACTTTTTTACCTGGCTTGTGCACGAGGACTCCATTGACGTGCACCCCGTGCTCAGAAATCATGCGCTCCGCGCGTGGGCGAGAAGGGACATGGCCTCGTTCAATCAACAACTTGTCAAGCCGAACCAAGTTCGCCCCTTCCATCGTTCAGCGTCAGGACCAACCGTGCCGGTCGGCCAACAAGGTTTCCACTTCTTGGGCCACTTCCTCCTGACTCATGCCTTCCAGAACGTCCCCGATGAACGCCTGGACCATCAGAGCCCGAGCAGCCTTGTCTCCAATGCCCCGCGATTTGAGGTAGAACAACGCTTCATCGTCGAATTGTCCGACCGTGCATCCATGGGAACACTTGACGTCGTCCGCGTAAATCTCCAATTCCGGCTTGGCATTGATGCTCGCGCCTGCATCTGCCACGATGTTGGCATTTTGCTGATAGGCATTGGTCAACTGGGCTTCTTGACGCACGAAGACCTTTCCGTTGAACACCCCGGTGGACCGGTCATACAAAATGCCTTTGTACAACTCACTTGACGTGCAATTGGGCACCGTGTGGTCCATGGTCGTATGGTTGTCAACGTGCTCGCGGTCCTTGGGGAGGTACGCGCCGTGCATGATGGTGTGGGCCCCTTGACCCTGTTGCACCACATTCAATTCGTTGCGCACCCAATGACCCTTCACCGTCATCGAGTGAATTCGGAAGGTGCTGTCCTTGCCTTGAGTTACATGCTCGTGGGCCAAATGAAACACCTCGCCTTCCTCGTGCTGCACCTTGTCCAGCCCCAATCGTGCGCCTGCACCCAGGCTGGCTTCCAACACCCCATTCACCATGCCTGTGGCACCGCTGGAGGCAGAGTGCCAAAGGATCACTTCCGCATGGGCCTGGTCTTCCACAACAATCCGATGGCGCGGACAAGCTGCGGTGTGGTCTCCTGTGGTGTGGTGGTGAACCAGCACCGGGCGGTCCAGGGTCACCCCTTTGTCCACATGCAAAAACATGCCATCCTGGACGTAGGCCGCATGCAACGCCCCCACCCACTCGCGCCGGTGGTACCCGCTCCAATCGAAGTTGGCCAAGTGGCCTTCATCCACGGCATGACGCCACGGCATGCACACCACCCCATCGGCCACAGGCAAATCACACGCCTCAGGCACCACGTGACCGTTGACAAGGACAATGCGGTATGCCTCCAGCCCCGGAACGGGGTTGGGCTCCACGTCGGCGGGCCAGCCATCCGGGGCCGGGGCCAATGCCACCGGGTGGGCCAACATGGCCGTGATGGGGCTGTATTTCCAACGTTCCGACTTGCGGGTCGGCACGGGCAACACATCCAGGCCCTCTTGCCCTTCCTGGGCCAAAGAAGCCAACGCGCCCTCAGGCGCTTGAACGTTCGCCACGAAGTCCTGAACTGCCGAAGATTGCGACATCACACTGCGGGTTCTTTGATCCAGTCGTACCCTTTTTCTTCGAGCTCGAGGGCAAGTTCTTTGGGGCCAGATTTCACGATTTTCCCTTCGCTCAACACGTGCACCACGTCGGGCACGATGTGGTCGAGCAAACGCTGGTAGTGAGTGATCACCAAGAACGAACGGCCTGCATCGCGCATGGCGTTGACCCCCTGAGACACGATGCGCAATGCATCAATGTCAAGACCACTGTCGGTTTCATCTAGGATGGCCAGCGTTGGTTCCAACATGGCCATTTGGAAGATCTCGTTGCGCTTCTTCTCTCCCCCCGAAAACCCTTCATTGACGCTGCGGTCGCGCAGACGGCCCGCCAACTCCACCAGCGCAGACTTTTCCTTCACCAACGCAAGGAAGTCCTTGGCGGAGATGGGCTCAAGGCCTTGGTGTTCACGTTTGCCGTTGATGGCGGCTTTCATAAAATTCAGGTTGCTGACGCCCGGAATTTCTACCGGGTATTGGAAAGCCAAAAACAGCCCCTCTCGCGCCCGAACGCTCGCGTCCATGTCGAGCAAATCAGCACCGCAGAAGTCCACAGACCCCCGAGTCACTTCGTAATCCTCGCGTCCTGCCAAGACCGACGCCAGCGTCGACTTTCCAGACCCGTTGGGGCCCATGATGGCATGGACCTCACCGGGTCCAATTTCGAGGTTCAACCCCTTCAAGATGGGGGTGTCTTCCACTTGTGCGTGGAGGTTCTTGATCGTCAACATCAGCCTACAGATCCTTCGAGTGAAATGGCCAGAAGTTTTTGGGCCTCAACGGCAAATTCCATGGGCAATTTGTTGAGCACCTCCTTGGCGTATCCATTGACAATCAAGCTGATGGCCTGTTCTTCGTCGATGCCACGCTGGAGGCAGTAAAAAATTTGATCCTCACCGATTTTGCTGGTTGTGGCTTCATGCTCAACCTGGGCGGTGGGGTTTTTGATTTCGATGTATGGGAAGGTGTGCGCCCCACATTGGTCGGTCATCAGCAAGCTGTCGCACTGGCTGAAATTCCGAGCCTTGTCCGCGTTGGGCATGACCTGCACCAACCCGCGATAACTGTTTTGGGACTTCCCGGCAGAAATGCCTTTCGAAATGATGGTGGAACGCGTGCGCTTGCCGAGGTGCACCATTTTGGTGCCCGTGTCGGCCTGCTGGAAGTTGTTGGTCACCGCCACGCTGTAAAATTCGCCCACGCTGTCGTCTCCTTTAAGGATGCAGCTCGGATACTTCCATGTCACGGCACTTCCCGTTTCCACTTGGGTCCAACTGATTTTGGACCGTGTGTGGCAGATGCCGCGCTTGGTTACGAAGTTGAACACACCGCCTTTGCCTTCTTCATCCCCGGGGTACCAATTCTGAACAGTGCTGTACTTGATTTCTGCGTCGTCCAACGCCACAAGCTCGACAACGGCGGCGTGCAATTGGTTCTCGTCTCTTTGCGGGGCGGTGCATCCCTCGAGGTAACTGACGTAGCTAGATTCATCGGCCACCACCAGCGTGCGCTCAAACTGGCCTGTCCCAGACTCGTTGATCCGGAAGTAGGTGCTGAGCTCCATGGGGCACCTCACACCCTTGGGGATGTAACAAAACGACCCGTCGGTGAACACCGCAGAGTTCAAAGCCGCGTAGAAGTTGTCCCGCACGGGAACCACTGTGCCGAGGTGCTTCCGAACAAGTTCAGGGTGCTCTTGCACCGCTTCGCTCATGCTGCAGAAAATGATGCCGAGCTCGGCGAGCTTGTCCTTGAAAGATGTGGCCACGCTTACGCTGTCCATGACGAAGTCCACCGCCACCCCGCTGAGGCGCTTTTGCTCTTCCAAGGAGATGCCAAGTTTGTCCATGGTGTTGCGAAGCTCAGGGTCCACGTCTTCCATGGACGCCAGCTCCTTCTTTTGTTTTGGGGCCGCGTAATAGCTGATGGCCTGGAAGTCTGGCTTCTGGTATTGAAGGTGAGGCCATTCCGGCTCCACCATGTCGCACCACAGCTTGAAGGCGTCCAAGCGCCAATCCAAGAGCCAGTCCGGCTCGTTCTTTTTTGCGCTGATGAGCCGAATGATGTCTTCATTCAACCCGGCCGGTGCCTTGTCTGACTCGATGTCTGTGGTGAAGCCAAACTCATAGGCTTTCCCCGTGACTTCCTCCAAAACTTTATCTTCCCTGTCGTACGCCATGTGTGTCGTGTCAGAGTGAAAAACTCTCGCCGCAGCCGCAGGTTCGGTTTGCGTTCGGATTGTGGAACTCAAAACCTTTGCCGTTGAGGCCTCCGCTGTAGCGCAGCTCAGTCCCCACGAGGTAGAGGAAGCTTTTCTTGTCAACCACCACCTTGACGCCGTTGTCTTCAAACACCTGATCGTCGTCCTTCATTTCATGGTCGAAGTCCAACTGGTACATCAAGCCACTGCATCCGCCTCCTTTGACGCCCACACGGACAAAGCTGCCCTCGGGGCAACCATCCTCGGAGAGCAATTTCTGAACTTGGTTTCGGGCGGTGTCGTTGACTTGAATCATGATGATGCTTGAAAGCTGCAGCAAAAATACCCTTTTTAGGGGATGCAAAGGTACATTCTCTAGATTCATTCCAAATAAACTTGCGGCCTCGATTCCGCGTTCTGCGTCGCATCTTTGACGCATGGTTGGCCCCTCTCAGCGTCCCAAACCACGGGCATCTCGCGCCCAACTGACCACCCAGTTCACCACGGTTGTCGGCATGTCGTTGACCCTTTTCATGGTGGGCATGCTCGGGATGGCAGCGTGGTTCGGGCATTGGGCCTCGCTGCAACTTCAGCAACACGTGCACCTGCAAGTGCACCTGCAGCGGGAATTGAGCCAAGCCCAAATCGACGGCGCCAGGCTTGCCGTCACAGCCGACCCGGCCGTTGCGCAAACGACTTATCTCGACCCCGCCGACGCAGCTGCGCAGCTCGAGCAAGAGCTTGGGGAGTCCTTTGTGGAGTTTCTCGGCTATGTGCCGCTGCCGCCTGTCATCGACGTGATGGTCCGGCCCGACCATGCCCAGCCCGAATCTTTGGCCCAAGCTGCCTCCCGAATCGAGGGCGTCCAAGGGGTTTCGGAAGTGGTTTGGAACGCAGGGCTGCTGCAGAGCATCCACGACACCTTGGGCGCATGGTTCCCGGCGTTGGCCTCGGTCTGTGCCGTGAGCTTGCTCGTGGCGTTGGCCCTGCTGAACAACACCATTCGACTGACGGTGTTCGCCCGTCGCTTCTTGATTCGCAACATGCAACTGGTTGGGGCCAAACCCGGCATGATCCGGCGCCCCTTCATTGCACAAGGGCTTGTCCTCGGGGTTGGCTCGGGGTTGCTCGCCTTCGCCGCCATGATGGGCATGCTGGCCTTGTTGAAGGCCCAGATGGGGGCCCTCGATCCCGCCATATTTGGACTCCTGGCCGGTGGCTTGATGAGTCTCGGAGGGGTGCTCGGGGCAGGGTTCAGCGGGGTGGCCGTCAACCGTTACCTCCACGCCGACCTCTCCAAACTTCACTGAGCCGCGTCTTTCAAAGCGCCTTAATTTTGAACCATGAACGTGTCAAAACAACCCACCTCCAACTTCGCCTTCAGCCGCAGCAACTATGTGTGGCTCGGTGTCGGCATTGCGAATTTGATTTTGGGTTATGCGCTCATGAGTGGTGGTGGATCCGACGACCCTAACGTCTTCGATGAAAGCATCTTCAGCTTCCGCCGCATCACGCTTGCGCCCACCGTGGTCTTGGCTGGTTACGGGTTGATCTTCTACTCCATCCTGAAGAAGCGATAAGGTGGAAGTCTTGTCCTACCTGTTGCTGGGGTTGGTTCAAGGCCTCACCGAATTTTTGCCGGTGTCCAGTTCTGGCCACTTGACGCTGGGCCAAGCCATCCTCGGGCTCAGGGAGGAAGACCTCACCTTCACGGTGCTCGTCCACGCGGCAACCGCATTGAGCACCGTCGTGGTGTTCCGCGACGACATCTTGGGGTTGGGGCGAGACGTGTTCTCCTCCAGAGAAGCCGGGGCCAAAGCGCGCAGGTACACGGGCCTGTTGCTGCTCAGCGCGATTCCAGCTGCGGTGCTGGGACTCAGCTTCAAAGACGCCATCGAAGCCCTTGCCACCCCCAAGTTTGTGGGGGCCATGCTTTGTGTCACGGCCCTGGTACTTTTGCTCTCGCAGCGCGCAAAAGGGGGCAACCACCCCCTGGGCGGCGGACGTGCTTTGGGCATTGGGTTGGCCCAAGCTTGCGCCATCCTTCCCGGAATTTCCCGCTCTGGATCCACCATCGGGGCTGCCTTGATGCTCGGTGTCTCACGCGAGGAAGCC
This sequence comes from Flavobacteriales bacterium UBA7382, assembly GCA_002469765.1. GTDB lineage: Bacteria > Bacteroidota > Bacteroidia > Flavobacteriales_D > Sanyastnellaceae > UBA11663. Next base: position 6,633 of record DKNS01000199.1, read on the forward strand.
GCCAAGTTTTCTTTCTTGATGGCTTTGATTCCCATTGGAGGTGCCACCCTCTTGACAATGAAAGACTTGATGGAACAACCTGCCGCGGAAGTCTCTGGACCATGGCTGGGATATGCAGCGGGCACACTGGCCGCCTTTGCAAGCGGTTGGGCCGCGTGCACGTGGATGATTCGTTTGGTGAAGCGCAGCAATTTGGCCGGATTTGGCGCCTACTGTTTGGTCGCTGGCATCCTTGCCCTCATTTTTGGCTGATGTCGTTGTTGAAATCCACCTCTCTCGTTCTCGGGGCGTTGTGCATGCTGGCCACAGGCTGCATCTCAGTGACGTTCCCAGAGCCCATGCCATACAACAGGAAAGACCTCACGTCGTTCCCAAACACGTGGCACGGCATTTGGTCTTCCCACGACACCGGCACGGACGACACCGGGGAGGACGAGCTGCTTGTCATCTTCCCCGACCGGCTTCAAGGTCACGAAGGCGACGACCTTATTCTGGGCAAGAACTGTGTCCTGCGCAAGTGGGGCAGGAGGCACGTGCTCAGCATCGACCTGGACGACAGCAACCGGAAAATGATCCTGGTGGCCCAGCGACACGGCAACCACCTCGACGTGATGTCCTTCGACGCTTCGCAAGAGGGAGCGCTGACGAGCTGGGAGGACGTTTTAAGCAGCAAGCGTGTGACCACCTTGCACAAGAACGACGACCCCACAGACAAAGTGCGGGAGGTCCAACTCAACCCACGCTCCAACTGTCAATTCCGGAAGTTGGTCAAGCACGGGTCGACCGACCTGGTGACTTACACCCGGGTGGCCTCTGAATGATCCTGGCCTGAGGTTCCTTATTTCACTTGCGCCATCGCGCCCCCCAGACGGACAGCCACGGATTCCCAGTTGACCAAGGCCAAGAACGCTTGGATGTACTCCTTGCGGCGGTTTTGGTAGTTCAAGTAGTACGCGTGTTCCCACACGTCCATGCCCAAAATGGGGGTGCCTGTGTTTTCCACGCACTGCAGCATCAATGGGTTGTCTTGATTGGGCGTGCTTGTCACTTCCAACTTGCCCGCATCGTTGACCATCAGCCAAGCCCACCCGCTGCCAAATTGTGTGGCGCCCGCTTTGGCGAACGCCGACGCAAACGCCTCAACTCCGCCCAAGTCACGGGAAATCAACTCCGCCAAATCCCCTTCCGGAGCCTCAGGGCCACCGGGACGCAGCACTTCCCAATAGAGCGTGTGGTTGAAATGTCCCCCACCGTTGTTGCGCAGCGCGGCGTTGTCAGGCGCCACCTCGGTCAACAAGGACTCCAAGCTCCCGTCCGACGAGAAAGATGCGCCGTCCAGCGCCGCATTCAGTTTCCGTACGTAGCCCGCATGGTGCTTGCCATGGTGAATGTCCATGGTTTCTGCATCGATTCCAGGAGCGAGGGCATCTTTAGAAAAACCCAGCGCTGGAAGCTTGAAAGTCTCTGGTCCAAACGTGTTCACCCCCGGGCCCGCCGACGGTTCTGTGCCCTCGCCTGGGGCGCACCCCAACCAGGGGCTCAACATGAGTCCTGCGCCCGCGGCGCCGGTGAGTTTCAGAAACGTTCGCTTGTCCATGACACAAAGATGGTTTGGGATTCCGTTGGGGAAGAGACTCTCCACCGTTTCATGTGAACACTTGAATTCCAGACGTGTTCAAGCCCATCTCCCGCCTGCGAACTTTCGTACTCTCATGCCCACCACCGCCCCATCCAAAATGATTCGAGTCGTGTGGGGCGTTGTGGCTTTGACCGCAGGGCTCGCTGGCGCAGCAGCCGCGCTGACTCAAGTGTATGGCGACGCTTGGAAACAACAAGGAGTGGCCCTGCTCAACGACCGGGTCCAGGGGGAGCTTGTTGTCCACGACGTCGACCTTTCCTGGTGGAACGGGTTTCCCAACATCAGTGTGGACCTGTGGGAGGCTTCGCTCACCCTTCCCGCTTCCTCTGACACCTTGCTTGCCGCCACACGCATAGGGGTTGAGATGGACGTTTGGACGTTGTGGGACAGACAGCCAGAATTGTCCTCCCTGACCTGGACAGGTGGCCACCTCCAAATCGCAGAGGCCGCGAACGGTTCTTGGAATGTCTCGTCCATTCTGGCCTCCGCTCCTGAGGACAGCGCGGCCGAATTGCGCTTGGACCAAGTCGTTTTGGAGGACGTACATGTGGAAGCCCGCTTCAACGACGGCCGGCTTTGGGAGGGACAACTTGGCGAAGTCATCGCAACCCAGCAACGACAAGGACATTGGTCCTGGGCTGTGCGTGCATCTCAAGTCCGTCTACCCTACCCGGATGTGCCCGCTTTGCACCCCATCCAAGTCGAGGCCGAGGGTCAGCTCTCGTGGTCCGACGAAACAGGTTGGGCGTCTCGTGGAACAGGAAACTTGTCCGGCATGGGGATCGTATGGAACGCAGCCCAACAACCCAACCAACAGCACGAAATCGACGTGGCGGGCACCCTCACCCAACCGCGGTTGGACGGCCTGCTCGTGAGAGCGCCTTGGCGCGACAAGGGGAGCTTCGAGCATGCCGTCAAGGTGAAAGCCCACTTGCGCAACGGAGCCTGGCAAGCATCTTGGAACGCACCAAAGGCTGCATTTCAATTGGCTCCCGCATTCACCGGTTTGACCATGGCCCTGCAAGGCACATGCGAAGGCCAAGGATCTCTTCAGCAAACCAAAAATGGACTGGCTTGGGAGGTGAGCGACGGCCAGGTCCAAGGACCGGGATGGAAGGTTGCTGGGAGCGCCTCACCGCACGGTTCAGGCGGGGTGACCCTCCAAGGCACGGGCGACCTCGACATGTCGACGCCCCTGCTTGCTTGGTGGCCCAATGTGCCAGCGTGGATGACCTCGACCTGGCCTGCCAACGGAACCGCCCACGCCGAAGGGTCGGTGCAATGGGCGCCAGGCATGGTCCTGCCTGAACTGGATGCGCTTGTCGCGCTGGAAGGTTGGATGGGAACCTTCGAAGGCTCGCCCTACCAACTGTCGTGCCCTGGCATCAAAGCGAAGGACGACATCCTGACAGCCGAAGGGTTCGAAGCGCAATGGTCTGGAAACAACGCCACCCTGAATCTTCGCAACTTCGATTGGGTCCAAGCGCTTAACGGAGGGGCGGTGCGAGGTGACTTGGAAATCACCGCACGTGATTTGAGAGCTGACCCATGGGTCCAGTGGCTAAGTTCCGGAGAGGCCAACACAGAAGCGGTACTCCTTCCTCCAGGGTCAGAAATGGACATCAGTTTGATCTCCGACGAGCTCCTGTGGGGCGCGCTGGAATGCTCCGACCTCCAGACCCAAGCCAAAGTGCAACACAACCGCTGCAAGCTTCTAAGCGTGGGCCTTCGTGGGCTTGAAGGGGAAGCCCAAATCGAAGGGTCCTTGCGTCCCGGCCGGGCAGGGTGGGCCTTGACGTTGCGAGGTGCCGCAGAAGACGTGTCGTTGCCTTTGTTGTTTGAGACATTTGGGAACTTCGACCAAGCCCTGCTGAGGCATGACCACCTCGGTGGAGCGGTTTCGATGGCGGGCAACCTCGGCATGTCTTGGGCCTTGGACGGCACCTGGCGGCCCGACGAATTCACGGCCAACGTCGAAACCTCGATCGACCACGGCAGGCTCCGAGACCTGGAAGTCTTTGCGGACGTGGCCGACTATTTGGACGCGCACCGCCTGATGGCCCCCTTGGTGGATCCCGACGACCTAAGATCACGCCTCTCGGATGTGGCGTTCGACCCTGTGAGCCAAACGCTGGCGGTCTCCCAAAACGTCGTTCGGTTGCCCAAAACCACCATCCAGTCCTCGGCCATGAACGTCTCCATCGAGGGCGATTATCACTTCGAAGAAGTCATGGACTACACCCTTGGGTTTGCACTTAGAGACCTTCGCGCATCCGCATCCGACGGTGTCGGGGTGATGGAAGACGACGGCTTGGGCAACCAGTTCTTCCTGAACATGTCTGGACCGCTTGACGACCCTGTGTACCGCTACGACCGAGCTGCTGCGAAAGAGCACCGTCGCAACGCCATCGACCAGGAGAAGGCTCGCCTGCTCAACGCGTTGAAAGGAGACCCCGACATCGTACCTGAGGACGGAGCACCCCTTTTGGACCGGAAAAACCGGGGTAACCGGCGCAGCCAGAACAAGCAGAACAACTTGCTGAACCCCGACGACGAGGACTACCTTTAAGCCATGGAGCCGCTTGACATTCAAGACGTTCAAAAACAACTGATTCGCTGCCAGCACGCCCTCGACCAAGCGCGTCAGCAAGGCTGGGACACAGACTTGATCCGAGAATTCGAAGAAGCAACGAGGCACCTTCACGAAGGCGCCATCATGCGACGTCACTTGAATGCGTTGGAGGAACAACAAAAGGCTGTTCAAGCCCAAGCGAAATCCGATGAGCCCACTGTCCAAGAACCGCCTCCTAATCCAGTCAACCGCCTTCTCACCCCTGAAGAGCGTGGCGAATCTGACACCCCCCCAGAGCAGCAAGTGGACTTGTTGTCGAGCATCGGAGAAATGACGTTGGCTGAAAAATTGGCTTTGCAACCCTTGTCCAACGTCGCCGAAGGCATGAGCATTTTGGACCGCGCCCAATTCACCAGCGTCTTGTTCTCCGGCGAGGAAGAAATCTTCAGTGCATTGCTGGCCAAACTCGAACGCGCGGCCACTCAAGAGGAGGCCATGGCCATGTTGCGGGAGACCCTGTCTCCGAGGGGCGAAGATGCCGAAGTGAAACAACTCCAAGAAGCGTTCGCCAAACGCATCTTGCGCACCTTCGTCTCATGAGTGGAGGCAAACTCATCGTGGTGCCCACACCCGTAGGCAATTTGAGCGACATGACACCTCGTGGGTTGGAGGTGCTGAAAGAGGCCCACGCCGTCCTCGCAGAGGACACCCGAACCACAGGAAAACTGCTGCGTCACTTCGGGGTCGACACCCCGCTTTGGGCTTTTCACCAACACAACGAGCACCGCGCCCTGACCGGCGTGGTCCAACAATTGAAGGGCGGCGTGACCCTCGCACTGTGCTCAGACGCAGGCACGCCTGGCATTTCAGACCCAGGGTTCCTGCTGGTTCGCGCCTGTGTGGAAGCCGGCATTGACGTCGAGTGTCTGCCTGGTGCCACCGCCTTTGTGCCCGCATTGGTGACCTCTGGCATGCCTTGCGACAGGTTCCTTTTCGAAGGTTTCTTGCCCCACAAAAAAGGACGTCAAAAGCGGTTGACGGCGTTGCTCGAAGTGCCCTGCACCGTGGTGCTCTACGAGAGCCCTCATCGCGTGGCCAAACTGCTGGCCCAGCTTCAAGACCTCGGCGCGGGAGGCCGAACCGTGGCCTTGTGCAGAGAGATCTCCAAGCTGCATGAAGAAACGCTTCGGGGCACGGTCGATGAGCTCGCCGTTCACTTGGAAAGCCACCCTCCTCGGGGAGAATACGTGGTGGTCCTGGGCGAGGCGGTTTAGAAGATCACACGGTGCACCTCCGACACGCGCTTCACAGGCACCACGGTCAATCCTTTGGGGGCTTTGGGGTGTGACCCGTGGCCCGACACCAACATCCGCTCCATCCCCAGACGTGCGGCCTCCATCATGCGCTGCTCCAAACGTGGCACGGGCCGAATCTCTCCACTCAAGCCCACCTCCCCTGCGAAACATGTGCGGTTGTCCAAAGGTGTATTCAGTGTGGAGCTGAGGATGGCCGCCACCACCGCCAAGTCATTGGCGGGGTCCTGGATCTTCAGTCCTCCAGCCAAATTCAGGAACACATCGAACTGGCCAAGCTTGAATGCACAGCGCTTCTCAAGCACAGCCAACAACATGTTGAGTCGGCGCAGATCAAAGCCAGTGCCTGACCGTTGCGGGGTCCCGTACACCGCTGTGCTGACCAGCGCTTGCGTCTCCACAAGGATGGGGCGCACCCCTTGCAAGGAAACGGCAACTGCAGAGCCGCTCTCCGCGCTTCCTCGCTCACCCAAGAGCACCTCACTTGGGTGATCCACCGACGCCAACCCCTCTCCTGTCATTTCGTAAATACCCAACTCAGCTGTGGTGCCAAAGCGGTTTTTGGCCGCGCGCAACATTCGGTAGGCGTGGTGCCGATCTCCTTCAAACTGCAGAACGACATCCACCATGTGCTCGAGTACCTTGGGGCCCGCCAGCGAGCCCTCCTTCGTGATGTGGCCCACCATGTAAAGCGGCGTGCCCGAGGCTTTGGCGTAGGTGGTCAGGGCGGCCGCGGATTCGCGGATTTGACCCACCGACCCTGGCACGCCATCTTGGTCAGGCAAGTCCAAGGTTTGGATGGAATCGACCACCACAAGGGCAGGTTTCTCACGGCGCAGCGCATCGAGCACCGCCGGCACCTGGGTCTGTGGATAAATCAACACCGAAGGCGCAATGGCCCCCAGCCGATTGGCCCGCATGCGAACTTGTTCGGCGCTTTCCTCACCGCTGATGTACAACACTTTGGCGCCCGAAGTGCCCACCGCCAATGCAACTTGAAGCATGAGGGTGGATTTGCCGATTCCGGGCTCTCCGCCCAACAACACGACCCCACCAGGAACCGACCCGCCCCCCAACACTCGGTTGAGCTCCTTCTCTCCCATGTCTAGCCTCGGCAACTCGGCGACATCCACCTCATGAAGCGGGCGCACCTTGGGTGTCTGAAGCTCCGCCATGCCCGAACGCTTTTCTCGCTTCGTCGCAGGCACCACCAGCTCTTCCTGGAGGGTGTTCCAAGCTTTGCATTGGCCACATTGACCCACCCATTGGGGGTGGGCATGGCCGCACTCCGAGCAAATGAACTGCTTCTTGGCCTTCGCCACGTCAGTTTTGACGGAAGAGGTTCACCGTGCCTGTATATTCTTCGTCGTTGGGCAAAAGGATGGTGTAGAAGTAAACCCCTTCCGCCGAACCCGTGCCGCGCCATCCCGAAGCGTTCTTGTACTGGTCGTTCTCATAGACCTTGTTGCCCCAGCGGTCGAAGATGCGCACCAGCACACCTTCGCTTTCCCAGGGCTCCAAACCTTGAATCCAGAAGCTGCCGTTCGGGTCGGTCGGGGGCGAAAACACATTGACCGGTTCAATCTGGCATTGCGACAGAATAACATCATATTCATGCGCCAAACCCCCTGGCAAACAAGGGGTCGAGAACGAGCCCGTCAGCGTGCCGTAAATGCCCGTGTAAAAGGGATCGTTCCCCGGATCCAAACCTGGTGTGGGTTGCGATGGTGGGAAGAACTCGGCGGGGATGTCGTCGCCGCTGAGGGCCAACACGCCTGGGTTGGATTGTTGGCTGCTCAAATCAAGCTCCATGCCGTTGGCTTCAAGCACCCACGAGAAATTGAAGTAGTCCGGGCCGTTGATGTTCGCGTTCAAATCGAAAATCACCAGTTCGCTCTCCACGCAGATTGTCTCAATCGTGGTGGGCTGTGGGTCGTTGACCGGGTCGTCGCCAATGAACACCAAGCCGCAGGCCTCCAACGAGTAGCAATCGTAGATGTCTTCGACGGTGACACAGATCTGCTGCCCGTTAAAAAGGGTGTCCTCAGGAACATCCCATGTGGCACCCAAGAAAGGTGTGCCGTCGCCATTGTCTGCTGTAGTTACGGTGCCATCGGGCCAGGTCACCACGTATTCCGCGTTTCCGGCCCAGAACCCATTGTCGACCCCCAGGTCGGCCAACTCGCCCACCTCAATGCCTGGCAAGCCACCGTCGCAATCGGTGATGGCATTCCCAGGGAAGATCAACTCAAGGTCCGGCTCATCCACAAAATCGATGAAGGCGCAGTCGCTCGCGCCGTCTGGGAAGCACCCATCGATGATGGTCACGCAGTACGACCCCGTTTCTGACACTTCCCATTCGTTGTCGTCGACCTCGTCGACTTCGTTGCCGTTGTACGTCCACTCGTATTCCAAATCCGTATTTTGATCACCCGCCACAGGATCCAATTCCACAGTTCCCCCGGCGCACAGGAATGCATTTTCCAAGACAGGCTCGAACGACGCTGTGATCTCCACTTGGTCCGAGGCGTCGCCGCATCCGTTCTGCACATTCACCACGAGCGTGGTTTCCGTGTATTGGGTCCAAGAGTACTCGTTCTCCAGCACATTGTCGTTGCCCGGGAACGGCCAGTTGATGGTGGCTGCGTCTCCTGGATCGAATACGAACGCTTGAATGTCATATCCATCTCCATCACACGCAAACGCGATGCTGTCCCCGCTCAGTTCAATGGTTGGGGGCAGGTTCACCTCGACCTCGTAGCACGTGGCGACGCCGCAGTCGGCGTCCTCGAAACAGAGGTCGTACAATCCATGCGCTTCTGGCACCCATGTGGTGTTGAATTCGTCGGTCACGCTGAAGCCGTCGCTGGGGTCCCCGTCGACAGTCCAGGTTCCCAAGGCGGGTTCCACGTTGCACAGCGCCGGCCCATAAAACAACACCCCCGTCGAAAGCTCTGTGAACGAGTTGCAAGCGTCTGGATTGCTGATGCAATTCTGGACGCAATTGAACATGTCGAACGCGAAGTACTGGTCGTTGCCTGGGCTGTCGCTGACATACGTGACGGAAATGCTGTCTCCGAAGGCCAACGCCAAATCGGGTTGGTCCTGGATGTTTTGGAACCCTCCAGAGTTCAACGTGACAATGGCGTTGGTCACGGTGCTGTCTGGGTGGATGATGTCGATGCTCAAGAAGGATCCTTGCCACCCGCTCAACGAACTGAACAACTGCAACTGCAAGTACCCTTCGGCGGGGCTTGAGTAACCCCCGCTGAAGGTCACCGTGTCAAACGGCGCTTCACCACAGATGGGGTCTATTGTCAGGTCAGGAATGGTAGAAGATGTCCCAGAGATGACAAAAGTCCGCTTGCCCTCGCAGCCCCCTTCGTCCACGACCGTCACCTGGTACACCCCTGCGGTCACTTCCGCGGAAATGCCGTCGTCCGAGACCACTTCTCCTCCTCCGCCATTCCAGTCGGCCACCCAGATGTAGTCCACAAAGTTCTCGTCTTCGTCAGGCACCACTGTGACCACGGCAGACTCGCCCGGACAAACAGCTTGAAGAGTTCCCTCCACTTCAGGAAGGTAGTACGGCGTTTGGAACACCTCGAAAGGGTGCTTCACCACGCAACCAGAAGCCGTCGTGCCGGTCACAACGAAGGTGCCTCCAAATGGGATGGTCGCCTCGTTGGTTGTCCAGTACTGGTCGTTCAAGTTCCAACCCCAGTCCAGCACAGGCTCATCTCCGCCACTGGAGTTGGCAGTGACCTCCAGCTCTGAGCCCGCACAGATGCCAAACTCTCCGCCTGGCGTGGTGGTGGAAATTGCAGGGGGCGTCACATTCAACACCTCAATCACAATGTCCAAGGTGGTCAATGCGCCCTCGCTGTCTTCCGCCACCATGGTCACGGTCTCAATGCCCGCCACATTGGCCATGAAGGTGCCTGTGAACGTGGCTGTGGAGCCACTCGTCACGTCAAACCCTTGGATCTCATTCTCGCCAGTCAAATCCTCAACTTCCAAGGTGACCGTTTGGGTGGGTTCAGGCCCCAAGAATTCCACATCAAGAGAGAACTCTTGGCCCAAGCAGAGTGTGATCGTGTCGCAGCCCAAGTTGGCCGT
>DKNS01000200.1 GCA_002469765.1 Flavobacteriales bacterium UBA7382
CATCCCGGGGTGTACTGATGTCGACGCTTGCAACTACAACGCAAATGCGACAGAAGACAACGGTTCATGTCTGAGCCTTGATGAGTGCGGCGTGTGTGGTGGCGACAACAGTTCTTGTGGAGGTTGCACTGACCCTGCGGCGTGCAACTACGACGCCAATGCGGTGATTGACGACAACTCCTGTTTAAGCCTTGACGAATGTGGCGTGTGCGGCGGTGACAACAGCACTTGTGGAGGTTGCACTGACCCCATGGCTTGCAATTACGATGCCAATGCGGTGATTGACGATGGTTCGTGCATCATGGAGGGTCAAAACTTGGTGGTGTCCATTTTGACGGACAATTACCCAGGAGAGACCACGTGGACCTTGACAGACCTTGACGGAGCCGTTGTGGCATCTGGCGGTCCCTACAGTGACGCTGGCACCTCGTTTGAGGAGTCCATCTGTGTTGGAGAGGGCTGCTACACGTTCGCCATCAACGACTCCTTCGGGGACGGCATTTGCTGCGCCTATGGGGAAGGGGCCTACACGTTGTCTTCGGACGGAGCTGTGTTGGCTGAAGGCGGCGAATTCGAAAGCCAAGACGTGGTGGAAATTTGCCTTGGCTCTGGATTCGGTTGCACCGACCCTGCGGCGTGCAATTACGACCCTGAAGCAACCACGGAGAACGGTTCGTGCAACTACGATTGCAACGGCTGCACCGACGCCATGGCCTGCAACTACGATTCATTTGCCACGGAGGACGACGGCTCTTGCGAGTACACCAGCTGCGTGGGATGCACCGACAGCAGCGCATGCAACTACAACCCTGCGGCGACCATGGACGACGGCTCATGTCTTCAGCTCGACGCTTGTGGCGTGTGTGGTGGCGACGACAGCACGTGCAGCGGTTGCACCGACCCTGAAGCGGAGAACTACGATCCGAACGCCGTTGTCGATGACGGCAGCTGTTCGTATCCAAACGACTGTCCAGAGGACTTGAACGCCGACGGCCAGATCTCTGTGGCTGACATCCTGTTGTTGTTGTCTGACTTCGGTTGCTCAAGCGACTGCGACGCCGACCTCAACGACGATGGGGCGACCAACGTGAACGACATCTTGCAAATCCTTGCCGCATTCGGTCAGGAATGCTGATGTCCATTTAAATTGACTTGAAGGGCTCCAAGCTGCACAGATTCGCGTAGCTTGGGGCCGTTCTATTTTATGAATCGATGAAATTGTTTGTGGCCAAACTCAACCGAGATGCGGTTGAATCTGATTTGCTCGAGTGGTTCGGAGCCATGGGGCCTGTCAAGAGTGTGAAAGTTGTGACCGACCGTGATACGGGTCAAAGCAAATGCTTTGGCTTCGTGGAGATGGAGAGTAGGGAAGGAGGGCAACGTGCGCTTGACGAGATGAACGGCAATGAGTTCATGGGATTTCGCATGGTGGTCAAGGAGGCCGAGGAGCGGGGCAGCCGTCCTACCCGTCCTGGTGGCGGTCCTGGTGGACCTGGTGGTCCGGGACGCCCTGGAGGGGCTTCATCGGGCCGTGCGTTCACACCTCGAAGCGGAAGTCCCAGTGGTGGCTCTGGCGCAGGTTCTGGAGGCTTTTCGTCGCCGGATAAAAAGCCTGCCATCAAAAAGAAAAAGGTCAATCGGAACAAGCCAGACAAGTATTCTGACGGTCCTCGTCAAACAAAAATGAAGAAGCCAAAAGGAGGTGGGGGAACTCAGAATTGGGCCGATGCAGACGACGATTATTGAGCCTTCAGGCCCTTAAATTGCCCTCAAATGACCCTTAAAAACCTCGCCGCTGGCGGGGTTTTTTGTTGCCATTCGGTCCCCTTTTGGATGTGAAATCGGGGCTCATTGTGGTCGACAAAGGCGAAATATTTGTCGCAAAAGTGAAACCATTGGGCGGGGATTTGCGTTCATTCGATACCAGAAAAAATCTATTGGTCGATGGAATTACGGGTTTTGTCCCTATCTTTCAACGTTCCTTAAAAGTGACGACATGCGAATTATCCTCTCAGCACTCCTCCTTACTTTCTGCCAAGTGGCTCAGGCACAGGCAGATGATTCCTGCATGGTGGAAGGATCCATTGATGCCACCTTGAACTCGGGCGAAACTAGCGCTCCGTATGTTTTTGAGGGTTCCGGGAATCCGTCGGCTATCAGCATTGATCTTGACCTTGATTTCGTTGGCACAGGTGACTCGTGGCCGTCGGACATGGTTATCATCATCAACTCTCCAGATGGAGAATGTGCGAGCTTTGGGGGTTGGGATATTTTCCCCGAGGGCGGCTGCACTCATTATGGCAATGGTTCAGGCGATGGTTATCCCGAGGATTGGAATTCAGAGTCCAACGGAAATTACATTGCTCTCGTTGACGTTTCGGCCGCTAATTTGACTGGTTCGGGTGAATGGCAAGTCCAGCTTTTCAATGGATATTCAGTTGCACCTCAGGCGGAGTATTCCCTTGATTTTTCACTTCAAGGTGTTTGTGCCGGGGAGGTAGTTTTGGGATGTACCAACGAGCTGGCCTGCAATTACGTTCCGGAGGCTAATTCAAATGATGGCAGTTGTGAATATGATTCTTGTCAGGGCTGTACCGATGAGTGCGCTTGCAACTATGACGAGACCGCCTCCATTGACAATGGCCTTTGTGACCTGTCGTCTTGCGGGAACGATCTGGGTTGCACTATCTCGCAAGCTTGCAACTACGACCCTTGCGCCACGACAAACGACGGTTCATGCGATTTCTTCAGTTGCATCGTTTTTGGTTGCAACAACCCTTCGGCCTGCAACTTTGACCCCGCGGCCACCTTCAACGATGGCTCATGTGATTTTGTTAGCTGCATTCCGGTTGGTTGTACGCTAGAGGAGGCGTGCAACTACGACCCTGAGGCGGAATTGAACGACGGCTCTTGTGAATTCACATCTTGTGCGGGCTGCACCGACGATTGTGCCCCCAACTACGACGCCACGGCGACCATTGACAATGGAAGCTGTTTGTCTGTTTTGGGTTGTACGATCCCAGATGCATGCAACTATGATGCTTGCGCTGACGTCAACGATGGAAGTTGTGACTTCCTGAGCTGCCAAACCATTGGCTGCATGGACGCGACTGCTTGCAACTATGACCCCGAAGCGACGCTTCAGACCGAGGATGTGGAGTGCACTTACCCGGCGACACATTATGACTGCGCTGGCAATTGCTTGGTGGACACGGATGGGGATGGCGTGTGTGACCCGCTCGAAATTCCGGGTTGTACCAACCCCAACGCGTCCAACTTCGACGCAGAAGCCACTGAAGACAACGGCTCTTGTGTGCTTGAGGTTGGTGGCTGCACCGACACAGGCGCTTGCAACTTCTCGCCCACCGCGACCACAGACGACGGCTCTTGCGACTATGTGACGTGTGCCGGGTGTCTTGTGAGCACTGCTTGCAACTTTGATCCGTTGGCACCCATCGCCAACAACGACTTGTGTGACTTCCCAGAGCTGTACTACGATTGTGGTGGTAACTGCCTCAATGACGAGGACGGAGACGGCATTTGCGACGAGCTCGAGATTGTCGGATGTCAAGATGAGTTGGCGTGCAACTACAACGCGGATGCAACGGATGCTGGATTCTGCAACTACCCCAT
>DKNS01000032.1:0-2950 GCA_002469765.1 Flavobacteriales bacterium UBA7382
AAATTCATCCACCATCCAGTCGCCGCCAAGAGCAGCATGGCGGAGCCTGCGAGCCATCCGACTGCGGTGGTGTTCAATTTGGGCACGGCCGAGGTCGGGTCAGGCGTTGGTGGCTTGAGCGCGTTGCAAGGTCTCCCAGGCGAGCATTCCCAAGAATGCGGCACCCACCGCCACGATGGCTGTCATGACAACAATCAACCAGCGCACGGGCTTGGCCTTTTTGTCGGCAGCGCTTGCGTAGTCGACCACAAAGCTCGTGGGCAATTGCGTTTCAGCATCGACGCGCATCAGGTCCACCCGCTTTTGGAGCAGGGCCTTCTGCTCGTAGGCAGATTCGAGGTATGCCGAGAGGTTGTTGTACCCGTTGGCCAGTGCGCCGAGTTGCTCCAAATCTTTGCGGATGGTGCGCGCCGCCGATCCGTTGTTGGAAGCGAGGGCCATCCCGTATTGCGCGGTCAGTCCTTCCACTTGAGCTTCAAAGTCGTAGATGCCCAGGCTGTGCAAGGTGGCCAAGCTGTCTTCAGCTTCCGCGATTTGGTCCATGGTTTGGTCCAGGGTGCGCAAGGCCAAATTGTACGCTTCATGTGCCCGGTCGTTTCTCATTCTGTTGGCGATGCTGTCCACGAGGTGGGCCATGTCGTTGGCCATGTCCCTGGCCAGGAACGGGTCGGTGTCAAGCACAGAAACTTTGATCGACCCAAAGCGCGTCAGGTTGGCGCCCACGTTGTTCGCGTAGGTCAACGCCATGTCCGCTTGGGCACCAGGCTCCGACGGGTTGATGTTGTAGTGGGTGAAGAGGTCGAACTTTTCGATGATCCGGTTTCGGATGCGGTGGGAGTTCAGGATTTGCAACAGCCGTTCTGCATCTTCGGTTTCCCCGTAGGCCAAGAGGTCGTTTTTCTTGGTCTCCTCAAAGAACTGTTCCCCGATGCTGTGCTGAGATGTGGCAAACATGACCACGGTGCTCTGGTAGTATTCGTCCATCATGAGAGACACCCCGGAGGCCACCAAGGCGGCCAAAAACCCAACGCCCAAGAGCGTTTTCAGGTTCCTAGAAATGAAGACCAAAAGATGGGTCGACTCCATGGGATTGGAAGAAGGCATGTGATGAGGTTTAAGGTGCTGTGCCGCCGCGAAGTTAATGGGCAGAGAAGGTACCTTTGAACGCATGGCGCGCATTGCCTTGAACGGTCGGTTGTTGGTCCCTGGAAAGCTCGAGGGCATTGGGGTCTTCACCTGGAAGTGCCTTCAGGAATTGGTGCGTCTAAGGCCCCACGACGAGTTCTTGCTCGTGGTGGACCGGCCCCACGACGAGATGTTTGAATTGGGCCCCAACGTCGAGGTCCAGCGCATGGCCATTCCAGGACGGCGGCCATGGCTGCTGAAGCTTTGGTTCGGTTGGCCCTTGCGCGCCCTTCTTCGCAAGTGGGGTGCCGAGGCCTTTGTCTCACTCGAGGGCCCCTTGGTGCTGGGCATGCCCAGCGCATTCCCGCAGTTGACGGTCATTCACGACCTCAACTTCGAGCACCACCCAGAGTGGCTGCCGTTCCAATGGGCGCGATACTATCGGACCCAGTTCCCGCGGTTTGCCACCAAGGCCCATCGACTTGTGACGGTGTCCGACGCAAGCGCCCAAGATCTCGCCAAGACCTACGGCCTTCAGCGAAACCGCATTTCGGTCGTGCCCAACGCCGCCGACCGCGCCTTTGTACCCCTCTCCGACCAGGCCGCAGGCGAAGTTCGTCAGCGCCACACCGAGGGTGAGCGCTACTTCGTGTTTGTGGGTTCCTTGCATCCCAGAAAGAACATTCAGGGCTTGTTGAAAGCGTTTGGGCAGTATGTGAGCCAAGGCGGGCGTCGTCAACTTGTCATTGTAGGGGACGCCATGTGGGACGAGTTGCCCTTGGACGTGGAACCTTCTGTCCGCGCGCGCATCCATAGCCTTGGCCGGTTGCCGCACGACGAATTGCCCAAGGTGATCGGGGCGGCAGAGGCGCTGGTTTTTGTGCCTTGGTTTGAGGGGTTTGGGATTCCCGTCCTTGAAGCCATGGCCTGCAGCGTGCCTGTCATCGCATCCAACGTGACGTCTCTGCCGGAGGTGTGCGGGGACGCCGCTCTCGCGTTGGTGTCTCCTGCCGACACGGGGGAGATTGCCCACGCGATGTGGACGGCAGAGCGCGACACCGAGGAGCGCGACGCCGCGTGTCGGCGGGGTTTGGCGCGGGCGAAGGACTACAGTTGGACGGCCAGTGGCCAAGCGTTGGACCACCTCGTCAGCGACATGTTGAACTCCCCGAAAAAAGATGCTACATGCCAAGGTTGATGGACCAAGTGGTGCGCGGACGCGTGGAGGCGGGATGCGACGAAGCTGGTCGGGGATGCCTCGCAGGACCCGTGGTGGCCGCGGCCGTGGTGCTGACCTCCGAGGTGGCGAGAACCCTGCCGCTGAACGACAGCAAGCAATTGACCGCCATGCAACGCGACAATTTGCGGCGCGAAGTCGAGGCCCGCGCGGTCACCTGGGCCGTCGCCTTTGTGTCGCCAGAGGAAATCGACAAGATGAACATCTTGCAGGCGTCGTTTGAAGCCATGCGCCGCGCGGTGCGCAAGTTGGCGGGTCAACCTGATCATTTACTCATCGACGGAAATCGGTTTGTCAGCGCCCCAGACATGCCGGAACACAGTTGCTTCGTCAAGGGAGATGCCAAGGTCGCGTCCATCGCAGCGGCCAGCATTTTGGCGAAGACCCACCGCGACGAATTCATGCTCGATGCAGCACAGACCTATCCTGAATACGGATGGTGCACCAACATGGGGTACCCCACTGTGGCGCATAGGCGGGCCTTGACTTTTCATGGCCCTACGCCGCTTCACCGAAGCACGTTCAAATGGGCCCCTCCGGCCCCGACGTTGTTCGACCCGACGGAGTGAGCGCCACATGGCGTTTGAC
>DKNS01000032.1:3308-4583 GCA_002469765.1 Flavobacteriales bacterium UBA7382
GAATCGTGAAGAATGCGCCGAAATGATGGATTTGGCATGTGAATGGTTAAATTTGACCGTTCAATTCTCAAAACCAGGAACATGCGTATTTATTCCCTCGTGCTCGCTTGCTTCACCCTCATGGCCTCTTCGGCTTGGGCGCAATGCGACAACCTCTTTTTCTCCGAGGCTGCAGAAGGCAGCTCCAACAACAAGTACTTGGAGATCTACAACCCGACATCTGAAACCATTGATTTGTCGGACTACGCGTTCCCCAATGTGAGCAACGCGCCAAGCGTGGTCGGTGACTACGAGTACTGGAACACATTTGATACTGCTGCGGTCATCCTTCCCGGAGATGTGTACATCATTGCGCACCCCTCTTCTGACGCTTTGATTTTGGCGGAAGCAGACCAAACCATGACATTTTTGTCCAATGGAGACGACGGTTTCATGTTGGTTCAAGGCGACGAGACCTCTTTTGTGGTCCTTGACGCCGTGGGCGACTGGAACGGAGACCCTGGTTCTGGATGGGATGTGGCAGGCGTGTCCGCCGCCACGAAGGACCACACCCTTGTCCGCAAATCGTCCGTTCAGGATGGGAACGTCGGGGACTGGTTGACCAGCGCCGGCACGGATGCCGAAGACAGTGAGTGGATTGTGTTGGATCAAAACGACTGGAGCAACCTCGCTGCACACAGCTTTGACGGCTGCGGTGCGCCAGTTGAAGGATGCACCAACGGAAATGCGATGAATTACAACTCCGACGCCACCCAGGATGATGGCTCATGCATGTTTGACAATGCGTGCAACGTCGACGGCGTGGAGGTGGAAGCCAGCAGCTTCCAATACGCGCCCTCTGCCTTGAATGTGGAGCCAGGCACCACCGTGACTTGGACCAACATGGGAGGCACCCACGACGTGAACGGCGACATTGATTCCCAAACGAGCATGTCGTTTGGCAACCCTGAGGCTTTTTACATCGAGCCAGTATCTGGTGATGCATCTGGCGTGTGCATCGGTTCGTTCACCTTCAACACCCCTGGGGTTTACACCTACGACTGTTCCATCGGTTCTCATGCCGCCTTGGGCATGGTCGCCACCATCACGGTGGGCACAGGAGGCTGCACCAATGCCGCGGCCCCCAACTACAATCCGACAGCCAACTTCGATGACGGTTCGTGCATTGAGGTGTCCACCACCAGCATTGCCGACATCCAGTTGGGTCAAGAGACTGAAGTATTCACAGACAGTGTGGTCGTGACTTCAGGCGTCGTGACTGGGGTGTTTGGAAGC
>DKNS01000148.1:0-4413 GCA_002469765.1 Flavobacteriales bacterium UBA7382
TCTCGAAGTCGGTCCACAAACAAGAGAAACGAGAGTGGGGAAGGCTTGTCCAACTTCGAATGCACGAGGTTCTTGTTTCACGTCAAACAAAGGAACACCATGTTCCACCTACGGTTCAAGCCCAAACGAGCGCCCCTTCTTATCTTCGGCACAGAATGTGCACTTGGTGCGCACACACTCAAACCCCGTACGCATGAACATCTCATTGAACCGCTTCTCCCTCTGGATTGCTTTGTTGGCGACTTGCACCTTCACCTTGGGGGCACCCCAGACGTCGTTTGGCCAAATCCGCAGCGAGGAAGAGGAAGAGCCCATCCTGATCGAGGAAGATGACTTGAACGAGCTGCTCATGTGGATTGTGGACGAGAAGTTCGAGAAGGTGCTGTACAAGGCCATCCGTTACACCGAGGACGACGATCAGAAGAAGCACCCCATGCCTTACCTCTACATGTCAAGGGCGTACATGGGCATCCACAACAGCGACGATCCTGACCTGCGCGAGTCCTTCGAAGTTGACAAGCTCAAGGCCCTCAAAAACGGCCTGAAGTATGCGAGCAAATTTGTCAAAAAGGACAAGGAGATGGAATTTGTGCCGCAAGAGCAAGAATTCATCGAAGAAATCCGCAAAGAAACTGTCATCGCTGCCGAGACCGAGATGGACAACCAGAAGTACACCAAGGCCAAGTCCTACTACAAGTACCTTACCAGCCTCGACAAAGAGGACCCTGCGGCGTACATGATGTATGGCACGGTGTACATGACTCTGAAGGCCCGTCGCGACGCCGAAGTCCAGTGGGATAAGGCCAAAAACCTCTTGTTGGACCAACAAGCCCGTGGACTGACCGAGTCGCAGCTCGACTTGCTCCAGTACGCCTTCGTCAAGACCATCGAAACGCTGGACCAACTCGGCGACCGCACCTCCGCACAGTCGTGGGTGACCCTCGGCAACGACTTTGTCGGCGGTGACCGCGAGTACGAAGCTGTGAAGCGTTCCCTCGGACTCTGAGCCTCTCCGCTTCTTCCACCTTATGATGGCGCTAAGAGGCTTCGTGTCCCCCTTATGGGCAGGCCAGAACGACGCCTCGCTTTGCTTGCCCCAAGGTCACTTGGCCTTGGCCGTTGGGCACATCAAGGGCTTCTTGCCCCTCCTGCACACGCCTGCCTGGGCGTTGCACTGCGACCTCCATGGAAACTTGGCCACCCAGCAACACCTGACGTCTGAAGCGACCCTTCTCCCTCATGCCGTCAAGGTCCTCGACCTGGGTCCTCAGGTCCATCCCCATCTCACCCCACCCACCGGCTGGACAGAAGTAACACGTCACACCCGGCAAGTGACCCTGCCAATTGACGGCGACCTGCCACTTCCCAAAACCCGAGACAAGCAAGCCCGACGCTTCGCCCGTGAAGGCGGCCAAGTCGCCGTGGAACTGGGGGATGAAGGGGAAGCTTGGCGCAATGTGGAAGTGCTGCACGCTGAATCCCGGGACCGCAAAGGCCTCGCCAGCCATCAGGAACGGCTGGCCACATTGCTAGGCCGACTCGCCGCAGAACCGTGGACGTTCGCTGTCACGGCTTCCAACATCCAGGGTGAGGTCGTGGCCTCCGGTGGCTTCGTGATGCTGGCATGCGGCACCTGCGTTTACGCTTTCGGTGGTCAGGTAAGATCCAAGGATTCCGGCAGGGCCAGCGTGGCCATGCTTTGCCAAGCCATGCGCCATGCGCAACACATGGGCGCCACGACCTTCGACTTCGGAGGCAGCCAAGACACTGGGGTGGACAAGTTCTACTCGGAGTTTGGCGGCGTGGCTGTAGCGATGCGCCGCTGGGTGAAGGCACCGGCTTGGTTCAAGTGGGTGTTCTTTGGAACATGGAAAGCGTGGACCACGCCGTCGCGCGTGCTCGACGCCTGACCAGGTTCAGGACCGCCCGAGCGCGTGGGCTTGGGCAATGACGCGCACCACAGCCAGACCTTCTTCGATGGTCGTGGCCACAGACGCCCCACCCAACAAGACGTCGACCACGTTGTCGTAGACATGGTGGTGGTTGCTGGCCGACCCCTTGTATCCACCGTAGTCGTTGGGCGGAGCGACGTTGGACATGTCGGGGCGCACCACACCTGGCAGCGCGAATTCGTCGAGTCGGTCCATGTACTGCCCGCCGATGCGCACGGTGCCATTCTCGCCAACAACCGTCATGCTGCTCTCGAAGTTGCCGTGTTGCACCGAAGTGCTGAACGTGAACGTGCCCCACCCGCCGTCAGACAGGTTGAACTGGAAGGATCCGCCGTCCTCAAATTCTGTGGAGTCTTGGTGCGTTTGGTTGGTGAACCGCGCCGTCGTCACCTCCACCTCGCCAAACACCCACATCAGGATGTCCAAGAAATGCGAGAACTGGGTGAAGAGCGGTCCTCCGTCAAGCGCCAAGGTCCCGCGCCATGAGCCCGGTGCGTAGTAACGCTCGTCCCGGTTCCAAAGGCATTGAACGTGCACTTGTCGCACGTCTCCAAACACCCTTTGTTCCATCGCCCGCTTCATCCATTGGGCCGCCGGGGCGTACCTGTTCTGCATCACCCCAAACACGGTCACCCCGTGTGCCTGCGCCTCTGCCCTCAAGGCTTCTACACCCTCCACCTCCAGCCCCATTGGCTTTTCCAACACCACGTGTTTTCCGGCCCGCACAGCCTCTATGGCCAAGGCCACGTGGGTCCCGTTGGGCGTGCACACTGCCACCACGTCCAACTCCGAGCCGCACCCATCCAACAATGCGGCGAGCGTCTCGTATGCTGAATGGACTTCGGCGGCAGCCAAGGCCTCGGCATCGGTGTCCGCCGCCGCCACGAGCTGGGCATCTGACCGACCGTGAATGATTTGAATATGGCGCTTGCCAATGTGCCCGCACCCCACCACCGCGAAACGTACTGGACCTGTCATGCGGCAAAGGTAGCTGACTACCTTCGTGCCATGCGCGTGGTGTCGTTGGTGCCGAGTTGGACTGAATTCCTGCATGATCTCCAGGTCGAGGTCGTGGGCCAAACCAAGTTTTGTATCCGCCCCGATGACGCCTTCCGAAGCCTCCCCCGCGTCGGCGGCACCAAGACTGTCCAAATCGAACGTGTGGTGGAACTCCAGCCCGACCTGTTGGTGGCCAACAAAGAAGAAAACGCCCGGGAAGACCTCGAGCGTCTGGCCGAGATGCTGCCAAGCTCCTGCGACATCCTCATTACAGACGTCCGCACCGTGGACGCGGCGTACAACGCCATGTCAGACCTCGGCCTTCGCCTTGGACGCCAAGACCAGGCTCAATCTTGGGTTGCCCGCATTCAAAAAGCGTGGGGCGACCCCAAAACAAACGTGGGAGCCGCCGCCTACGCCGTCTGGGCGAAACCCTGGATGGCCGCTGGGCCCGACACGTTCATCCATGACGTCATGCGCCATTGGGGCATCCACAACGCTGTGGCAGATCTTGCCCAAGAACACCTTCCAGCAGCAGGCCGATACCCAATCCTGGGTGACAACGAGGCCACTGGAGCTGTGCATGTCGGGCGGTGGTTGTTGCCTTCCGAGCCCTTTCCATTCGCCACCAAACACCTCACAGCCCTGGAAGCCACACATCCCCAACGCAAGTTCAAGCTCGTGGACGGCGAGGCATTCAGTTGGTACGGCACGCGGATGTGGCATGCAAGGGAGCACTTTCAAGAGGTGCGCACTTGGATGACGGAGGCGGCCAGGGATTGACGCGAATGAGGCGGCAAGACTGGCCGGATTCGGACAACCTGTCAGCCAGTTTGGCAGGTCTGCACAGTTGTCGTTGTCAGGTTGGCACACTTGGCACGCGGAAAAGCAGTTGGCATCGGATTTGGTCTGTGGAGATCACAAATCAACCATTCTAATTTCTCAACATGAGCAAAATCATTGGCATTGACCTCGGGACAACCAACAGCTGCGTGGCAGTGATGGAAGGCAACGAACCGGTGGTCATCAACAACAGTGAGGGAAAGCGCACCACCCCTTCTGTGGTGGCCTTCATCGACGGTGGTGAGCGCAAAGTGGGTGAACCTGCGAAGCGTCAAGCCATCACCAACCCAACCAAAACCATCTCCAGCATCAAGCGCTTCATGGGCTCGAGCTTCAGTGAAGTGGCGAAGGAAGCAGGCCGCGTGGCCTACAAGGTTGTCAAGGGAGACAACAACACCCCACGTGTGGCCATCGACGACCGCATGTACACTCCGCAGGAGATCTCGGCCATGACCCTTCAGAAGATGAAGCGTACGGCAGAGGAATACCTCGGCCAGGAAGTGACCGGAGCGGTCATCACCGTGCCAGCGTACTTCAACGACAGCCAGCGTCAAGCCACCAAGGAGGCAGGCGAGATCGCAGGCCTCGAGGTGAAGCGCATCATCAACGAGCCCACCGC
>DKNS01000148.1:4754-6121 GCA_002469765.1 Flavobacteriales bacterium UBA7382
GGCCTTGACAAAAAGACGACAGACCGGAAGATTGTGGTGTTTGACTTGGGAGGTGGCACGCACGACGTGAGCATCCTCGAGTTGGGCGATGGCGTCTTTGAAGTGCTTTCCACCGACGGAGACACCCACCTCGGTGGCGACGACTTCGACCAGGCCATCATCGAGTGGCTTGTGGACGAGTTCAAAAGCGAAAATGGAGGCCTCGACTTGAGCAAGGACCCCATGGCGCTCCAGCGCTTGAAGGAAGCGGCTGAGAAGGCGAAAATCGAGCTCTCCAGCACCACCAGCACAGAAATCAACCTCCCCTACATCATGCCCGTGGATGGTGTGCCCAAGCACTTGGTGCGCAGCTTGAGCCGCGCGAAGTTTGAGCAGTTGGTGGACTCCCTCGTCAAACGCAGCATCGAGCCGTGCATGAGCGCCTTGAAGGCAGCGGGACTCGACAAGGGTGACATCGACGAAGTCATCCTCGTGGGTGGCTCCACACGCATCCCTGCCGTGCAAGACTCGGTGAAAGCCTACTTCGGCAAAGAGCCCTCAAAGGGCGTGAATCCCGACGAAGTTGTTGCGGTGGGCGCGGCCATTCAAGGCGGCGTGTTGACCGGCGACGTGAAGGACGTTTTGCTCCTTGACGTGACCCCGCTTTCATTGGGAATTGAAACCATGGGCGGCGTGTTCACCAAGCTCATTGAGTCCAACACGACCATCCCCACCAAAAAGTCGGAGACGTTTTCCACGGCGAGCGACAACCAGCCAAGCGTGGAAATTCACGTGTTGCAAGGCGAGCGTTCCATGGCGTCCGACAACAAAACCATCGGCCGCTTCCACTTGGCGGACATCCCTCCTGCTCCGCGAGGCACACCTCAGATTGAGGTGACGTTCGACATCGACGCCAATGGCCTGATCAACGTGGGCGCCAAAGACAAAGCAACTGGCAAGGAGCAGAGCATCAAAATTGAGGCGTCCAGCGGCTTAAGCGACGACGAAATTGCGCGCATGAAGGCGGACGCCGAGGCCAACGCCGACGCAGACGCTCAAGCGAAAGACCGAGCCGACGTTCTCAACCAGGCCGACGGCATGGTGTTCCAAACCGAGAAGCAGCTCAAGGAGTTTGGCGACAAAATCCCTGCGGAGAAGATGGCGCCAATCAACGAGGCCCTCGAAAACCTCAAGAAGGCCCACGCCGAACAAGATGTGGACGCATGCAAGGCCGGCTTGGAGACGTTGAACACCGCGTTCCAGGCCGCAAGTCAAGAGATGTATGCGGCACAGCAAGAAGCCGGAGGCGACACTCCAGACGCTCAAGGGCAGCCTGCGGGTGAAGCGGTCGGTGACGACGCAGAGGTGACCGACGTCGACTTTGAAGA
>DKNS01000168.1 GCA_002469765.1 Flavobacteriales bacterium UBA7382
CTTACGTGTCAATCTCAGATTGTGGCAGCGTTTGGATTTGCAGCGAGTCTTTGAACAGCCCGATGAATCCGTATTGGAACGCGTCTTGCGACATCAATGGATGCACTTACGACGATGCGTGCAATTTCAATCCAAGCGCGAACATGGACGATGGCAGTTGTGAGTGGGCTAGCTGTGAGGTTCATGGGTGCACTTATCAGGGCGCCATGAATTTCAGTTCGGAGGCTACCGTGGACGATGGTTCATGCGAATTCACGTCCTGTGAATCTGACATGGATGGAGATGGTGCTGTGGGGACCAATGACTTGCTCATGTTTTTGACGGATTTCGGTTCCACTTGTCTTTGACAACGGGAGCACCCTCTTGACGGCTGAACGCAGCTGCCAATTACCCCGTCGGTTTTCAAGCCGAAATCGTTCGGGCATCGGGTGGGCAATCGTCCACCCGATGTCGTTTCATTTCACCCAAGTTCACCACCATGAAAAATGCACTCGCGACTTTCATGATTCTCCTGGCCTGCTGGCCTGCTGATGTTGTCTCACAAGCCCCGGCGTCGAACCTGTTGATCGATCGAGAATTTTGGCGCGCGCAGCCTTCTTTGTCGGAGGTTCAAGACCGGGTTCGAGCCGGTGACGATCCTGCGGCTTTAAACAAGTATGATTTTGATGCCCTCAGCTTTGCGTTGATTGAAGATGCCCCACTAGAGGTTTTGAGATACCTCCTGACGTTTGATGGCAATGGGGTGAACAAATTGACTCACGACGCTCGAACGTACGTGTTTTGGGCAGCTTACCGAGATAATCTGCTGTTTGTTCAGGAATTGCATGCTCTTGGTGCGGATTTGTCCATCGTGGACGAGCATGGGTATTCGCTACTCAATTTTGCCGCCGTGACAGGTCAAACCAACGAGGCTCTTTACCAATACCTTGAAGATCAGGGCGCGGACCCTGCAAACGAGGTCAATCATGACGGCGCACGAGCCATGCTCCTTCTTGCGCCATTTCTTCGGGATTGGGACATGGTTCGGCATTTTGAAACGTTGGGGTTGTCCCTTTTGGACAAAGACAAGAATGGGGCCTCTGGATTCCTCTATGCCTGCAAAGGAGGAAATGTGGAATTTCTCCGAAGGTTGGTCGCCAAAGGCATGGATGTGGACAGCATCGACAACCTTGGTCGGAACGGGGTGCATTATGCCGCGATGTCGACCCGCCGTCGTACCAACGGGGTTGAGGCGTTTTCTTTTTTGCACGAGCTGGGGTTGAGTATTGATCATGCAGACCATGAAGGCGTCACACCGCTGATGATTTATGTTCAAGGCAAATCAGAACCTGACGGCTTGACTTTTCTCGCGTTGCACACAGAAAACCTGAATGCACCAGACAATGGCGGTTACTCAGCGATGCACCATGCCCTGGCGCATGGCAACCCAGAGGATGTCCGAGGATTGATCGATGCAGGCTGGAAATCAGATCCGGCGATGTTCAAGCCCGAGAGTTTGGTGCGTGCCTTGGCATCCAACTACACCAACAAGAACCACGATTCATTTATATCGAAAATCCAAATGCTGCGCACCGAAGGCGTGAATCCAAATCAATTGTTGGATGTCGGCGAATCGTGGTTTCATCTTGGAGCGCGCATGCAATCGTTGGAGTTGTTGAAGTTTGCCGCCTTGCAAAGGCTGGATGTCAACCAAGTGAACGGGGAGGGCATGACACCATTGCTCGAAGCGTGTTTGACTGCGACAACTTTGGACGTACTCAATTGGCTTGTGTCCATCGGTGCGGATGTCGGACGGACTACCCCATTCGGTGAAACAGCGCATGATCTTGTCTTGGAAAATGAGGCCCTGATGTCCATGAATCTCGACTTTTTGAAACCTTAAATGAGATTGGTGATGTGTACAATGTGGTTGTTTTGGTTCTTGGTGTCGGGAATATTCTCTTCCGACATGGCAGTCCGCTGCATGATTCAGATGAAAAATTATGAGGGAGAGGGGGCATACATCGTCACGGGATTGGTGAATGAGGATGGCCAGTACATCCGAACGTTGCATGTCTGTGGCGACGACGACGAATGGTACTATGAACTCGAAGCATGGTGGAAATTTCATGGCCGTTCGAAATCGTCAGTTGACGGCATCACAGGCCCAACCTTGGCTGGGGGTGAGCGAACCACATTTCAGTTTGTCATTCGTGAAGATGAACTGGACAAGGGATACGGCATTCGGTTTGAGTCAGGAGTGGAAAACGAGGGACATCATCCTGAGGAAGTGGTGGTTCCTTTGACCGCGGATTTGACCAAATCCAAAGTGAGTGGTCAAGGATTCATTCGATACGTGCGCTTGTTGATGGAATGAACCTGCCCTCGATTTGGTTTCGGCGACTTCACCGCTCGCTGGCGGCGACAATTTCGGTGGGGCTTTTGTTGGCCATTGTCAGTGGAGTAGCCTTGTCATGGCAGGCAACGTCGTGCCATGTGCAGGAGTGGGTGGCGCAGGATGACGGATCCAAGTTGAACGTCGCCGAGGTGATGCTTGATTTGGAGACCTCTTTCAGCGCGCTCGATCAAATGGAAGTGAACACATGTGGTCAATGGACTGTAACAGGCCGACTTCTGAATGGAGACTACGGGAGTTGGGGTTTGCGGCTTTCAAGCCATGAGTTAAGTCAAGCCCCGACCACAGCGAATTGGGTGAAATGGATGACTTCATTGCACAGGTCTCTTTTCTTGGGGACCCTGGGCAGAATGTTGGTGGGATTGACGGCGGTCTTGTTCTTGCTTCTTCTTGGCACTGGGGCATGGCTCACTTGGAAAGTGCACGGATTGGGGGGGCGAGGTACGGGAATTTGGCATGTGGACATGGGGTTGCTCCTGCTCTTGCCTTGCGCCATTTTGGCATTCACAGGAGTTGCCATGTCAGCAGATCGCTTCGGCTTCTGGCCCAAGTCGTCACCAGTTCATATGCAGACTGATTTGGTGGGACAACGGCCCCATCATGCCTCACAGTTTGAGGTGTTTGAAAACATGTCTCTGGCCTCATTGCAGGACATGAAATGGCCATTTGCATTGGAGGAGGGAGAGTGGTTTGAGGTGAGTTTGAAGGACGGCACGCAGTTGGTGGTGGACGCCTTGTCAGGCGAAGTCATTTCCAATCGGACTCCTTCTTTTAGTCAAAGGGCTTTGGACTGGTTGGGCGAAGTGCACACAGGCGAAGCGCACTGGTTTTGGAGTGTTCTGTGGTTTTTGAGCAGTGCATTTACTTTAATCCTTGGGTGGACTGGATTTAAAATATGGAACTCTCGAAGGGCCACCCAGCCCAAGCATGTCGAAAGGCAGGGGACCTCCGCAGAGG
This sequence comes from Flavobacteriales bacterium UBA7382, assembly GCA_002469765.1. Taxonomy (GTDB): domain Bacteria; phylum Bacteroidota; class Bacteroidia; order Flavobacteriales_D; family Sanyastnellaceae; genus UBA11663. The sequence continues at coordinate 3,353 of DKNS01000168.1, forward strand.
TGGAAATTGTGGTCGCATCTCAAGGCGGCTCGACCTGGGCCACCGCGGAGCATTGGGCGAAGGTGTTCGAGGGAAATGGGATTCGCGTGAGCCTCTCTGCCATGGAATCGTTCAGGCCAAATGCTGAATGTCGCAGGGTGATTTTTATGGCGGCTACTTATGGCCAAGGTGAAGCTCCCGAACATTTGTGGGCTTGGAAGGACCTCTTGTCGACTTGGGAGTTTCATCCTGAAGCCAAGGGAATGGTCGTGGCTTTTGGCGACAAGAAATATCTGAGATTCGCCCAATTCGGGCATGATTTGGCTGATCGATTGGAGAGAATGCAGGGACTTCACACAGTTCTGCACAAGGTCAATTGCAGATCTGAGTCAGATCTTCTTCACGGGTGGATAGGAACTTTGAAGCAGCTGATGCTGTCTGATTTGGCCTTGACCATGAAAGTCGGGCGGCAGGATGGCAGAAAAAAATTCCAATTGGTCGATCGAATTCGGTCAGGACGGATGGTCTGGCTTCGTTTTAGACCCGTGGTGCCGTTTGACGAGAATGTTCAGTCTGGAGACTTGATGGCTTTATGTCCACCGGGAGGAAGTTATGACCGCATGTATTCGTTGTCCATATTTAAGGACCAAAGCGCAGGCATGTGCGTCCGGCTTAAACGAGGAGGGGAGTGCTCCACTTGGCTGGATAGTTTGCATGTTGGGCACCAGTTTGAAGCCAGAATTCAAACGAATCCTAAGTTTCACATCTCCCAATCCACGCAAGGTGGTGCAACGACGTTCATCTGCAATGGGTCAGGCATCGGGCCATTTTTGGGGATGATTGAATCGCTGCAGGACGATGCGCGGGCAACCTTGGTGTGGGGTGTCAAGAAGCGTGATCATGCACGTTTTGCTGAGGGCATTTTGGGCCAAGCCATGAAGAGGGGAGTCTTAACCCGTTTGGAACTGATCACTTCCCAAGAGGCGACCAGCAACTGCAAGCACGTCCAAGATGTTTTTTGTCTCGATAAGGACCTTGCGTTGACCTCCCTTTCAACAACAAGTCGGGTCATGATATGTGGAAGCCACGCCATGGCTAGAGACATTGAATCGACATTTCAAAAGAACCACAACGAGGCTTTTCAAGCCACTCGACTTGCAGGCCGATGGCAATCGGATTGCTACTGACGCTTAACCTTTCCAGTCGAAACAGAGCATGCCAGAAGATGCATTGGTCGGATGGGTGCAATCGTGGGTGTTCAAATTGGTGCAGTTGGTGCAAGACGAGTTCTTGGTCAGTTGTGAGCCAAAGCTGTGGTCCTCGCAGGCAGAGGCCAAACCAACTTGAACCTGATGTTTTGTGCACGTGAACTGCTCTCCCAAATTGGAACAATTGACACACGTCGAGAGGGTTTGAATGTTACTCATGAAACTAAAATACGCGGCAACTGTGGACAGAATCATTCTAAATGGCTGCACCTTAGTTGTTTAGATTTATTCTAATTCCGCATTAAGTCGTGGCAGAGATGTGGGAGGTCCACAATCGGTCACGGCTGACAAAATGCGGGTACAGGGTCCTGAATTTCATCTGTTGTCTTAAGTGTCACACACTTGTCACAAGGCGATTGAACAAGTCTAACGTGGTCACGAATACCCAATTTGGGGGATGTTGCGCGAGCGAACGCGTGAGTACTTTCGCCCCCTATTTAGAACAATTCTATGCTATGAAAATCAATTCAATTACCCTCTTTGCGGCTCTCGCTGCAGTGATTATGCTGGCCTCGTGCACCCGAGAAGGTTGCACTGACCCAGCTGCAACCAACTATGCTGACAACGCGGATTCCGACGATGGCACTTGCGAGTATGACGTGGACGCTCCAGCAACCTATGTCTTCACCGATGCGTCAGGCAACAGCACCGTCTCGTACAATGGACAACGTCAGCGCTTGAACATGTTGTCCGAAATGACCAGCTACTTGAAGTCGGCCAACAACCCAGGGACGGCACTTGATGCCAACACCCTTCTGGCCATGTATGCCAACGACGGTTACACTTGGGACGACACCGAAGGACTTGACATGACAGGTTCTTCAAAGCAACTGAAAAGCAAAACTGTGGGTGGGGAGCTCTTTTACACCGACATGTTCGAAGGCTACATGACAGGCATTTCGGAAGCCAGTGCGCTGACTGTGGAAGGTCAAACTGACGGAGGTTTAGGTCAAGCGGGCGTTGTCCTTTCGACCACCAACCCTGCCAAGCAATACCTCCAGGATGCCCAAGGACAAGAGTGGACGCAGTTGATTGAAAAAGGATTGATGGGCGCTTGCTTCGCCTACAACATCAGCTCAGTGTACTTGGCTTCGGGAAAAATGGACGTGGACAACACCACACCAGAAGATCCTGCCAACGGCAAGTACTACACCAAAATGGAGCACCACTGGGACGAAGCCTACGGTTACTTCACCGACGCGGTGGACTACCCCACCAACGGAACCAATCGTTTTTGGGGCAAGTACGCCAACAGCCGTGAGACACTTCTTGGGTCTGCGACCAAAATCGGTGAAGCCTTCCGCTTGGGACGCGCGGCCATTTCCAACGACGTGATGGCGGTGCGTGATGCGCAGATTGCGGTCATCAATGCAGAGCTTGAGCGATTGGCAGCTGGCACAGCCATTCACTATTTGAACGATGCAGTTTCTGATTTCGGCGATGACGCCCT
>DKNS01000047.1:0-8008 GCA_002469765.1 Flavobacteriales bacterium UBA7382
GGGGCAGCCCTACCCTGTGCTTCCCCAGTACGAGCCACTCATGGACGTGTTGCACTTGGAACCGGAACTTTTTGACCGCTTTTGGAAGCCCCACCGCAACATTTTGATCTTGGAGGTGGCCGACCGAATTGACACCCAAGAACCCAACTTCACCTTTTACCGCAACAAGTACAGCCGAGGCCAAGTCTACATGGTGGCCAAAGCGCGCTCGGCCGAGGCCTTGTCGGAGGCGGTGGCGTCTCGGGCCGGCGAGATGGTCAGCCTGCTTCACGCCGAGGAGGCCAAGCGCTTCGCCGACATCGTGGCGCTGTCCCCCAACGAAGTGATCGCAAGAGAAGTGGCAGAAAAATGGGGTTTGGAGGGGTTGTGGCCCAAGGACGCTCGTGTCGCGAAAAAGACAGAAGAGTTCTGGTGGGTGGACCGTCAATTGACCCGGCTCAAGGGCGGAGACAACCACGACATCCAACAAGGGTTCTTCATCCACAGCGAGCCCTACACGAGCCCAGACCAACTCAGCCTCGAGCACGTCATGAACCGCCGCGACGCCATCACGAAGAGGCATGTCCCCGGACCCACGTCAGGCAGTTACATGGTTGCCGAACGCCGGTTCTTTCCCTCTTACGAGGAGGTGGAGTTCGACGGCCAATTCGCCTTGGAGGTCCGTGGGCTTTGGAAGATGGAAAACGACTTCATGGGCGGCCCGTTTTACAGCCTGACCATTGTGGACGAAGAACGCGGAAGGCTCTTGACCGTGGAGGGGTATGCTTACGCCCCCTATTTCGACAAGCGCCCCTACATCCGCGAAGTGGAAGGCGTCGTCCGCCGGTCCACGCTGGCGCCGGTCAGCGCGTCGACCCCGTGACCACGAGGGAGGACGTCCAAGTTTCATCTTTTGAGCCTTCCACCACCAAGGTGTGAAGTCCTGCATTCCAAGAACTTACGTCAATTCGGGCGTTCCATTCTGAGCTGTGCCAAACTTGGCGACCCGCGGCGTCGAAGGCGGCCATGCGCTTGACTTGGTTGATGTGGAATTCGGGAAGGCCAAGTTGGATGTCCACCACGTTCGAGGCGGGGTTGGGCCACACATTTAGATCCACGTTGTGGGCGAGGGCGTCGGGTTCTCCCAAGCCGACAGACACGTCCCCTTTGGCGAAGGCGTATTGGCCTTTCAACAACCGGGCAATTTTGAATACGCCGCTGCCATTTTCAAAGGAACCTGCTTGCCAGGTGTAATGCGGATGTTGGACCCACGGGGTGCCCGCTCGGGGACGCCAGGCGAGAAACCCTCCCTCCTCTGTGTCTCCGTAAAGTCCGTGGTCGAGGTCGTTCTCGTCGTTGCCGACGTAGGTAAGTCGGGCGTCCAGGTGTGGTGCGGTGGAGGTGCCGTCTTCCCATGTGCCGTCCACCACCCAAAAGTGGCTTTCGCTCAAGGCATCCACGTAGGGCGCAGCGGGGCCTTCATCAGGGGCCGCCCAATGGTGTTCCACGCGCACCAAGACGCTGTCTCCTTCAAGAATGGCGTCGCACCCCACCCGCATGTCCGTCCATGGCACGCTGGTGAGTCCGGTGGGTTCGGTGACCGCAAAGGTGTGGTCCAAACGACCTTGGTTCAATCGACCGTCGGCGTTGAGCCCCAGCAGCAAGTGGGGTTCTTCATGCCAGAACGTGATGTTGTCGAACTCTCCGCCCACCCGGGCGTGCACAAGCGTGGTGTCCCAGTTGGCGTCCCAGATGGTGAGGTCCAGGGGTTCGTTCTCGTGGAACCCAGTGCAAGCACGGAGCTTTTGGTGCAGGTGCATCGTGGTGGCGAAGCAGCCGTTGTCCGGGGCGGTGTTGACGCTGTCCACGACCCATGTGCTGAACCCGGGCTGCAAGACTTGGGCATCGAAAAAGGGCGTCAAATTTGCGCCACTCGCCTCTTCAAGCAACACCTCGAAGTCGACGACGTCCATGTGGCTGTCGAACCGCGCAGCGATGACGTTTTGCATGGATTGGCGGTACAGGGAATCGCCGAGGTAGGCGCGCAGGTTGTGCAGGATGCTGGCCCCTTTGTAATACGTGTGGCGGCCGTAGATCTCGGCGTCAGGCATGGGAGACAAGGGGTGGAACCCCTCGTCTTGGATGTGGCATTCTTCCAGCACGAATTGCTGGTTGTCCTTCACCACGTCCACAAACGCCTCATGGCCGTCTTTCCACTCCACAAAGAGGTGGCTGCTGTATTCCGCGGGACCCTCTTTCAGCCACATGTGGTTGTGAATGGTTGGGGCCACCAAATCGCCCCACCAGTGGTGCCCCAGTTCGTGAGCAAAGAGATCGCCGTTGGCGAAGAGCCCTTGTTCGATCATGGACCTTGGGTAAGCGATGTTGGTCGGAATTTCAAGGGCGCCGTCCGTGGTGAGCACGTAGCCTATGCGTTCCCAGGCGTACGGACCCCACCAATGCTCGCAGGCGTCGATGGCGTAAGAGAGCTCTGCGAATTTGGTCTGCATGAGGTTGGAGTCGCCTGCTTTGGAGGTGAGGCGGACAGGGATGTCGCCGTATGCACCGGTGTGGACGTAGTCGTGGTCGACGTACGGGCCCACGGCAATGGCACTCAGGTGCGTGGGGATGGGGTGGTCCAACGCCCAACTGGATCGCAACGTATCGCCGCCAAGTTGAATTTCCTCCACGAGGTGGCCTTGGTTGTGGGCGCGTCGTCCGTCGGCGCTTTGGATGTGGTAGGTGTAGGTGGCGCGTTCCACAAAGTTGTCGAAGCAAGGGTACCACACGCGCCCGTAATTGGGCGGGATGGAGGTCAGTCCAATGCCCAGGTTGTAGACCAAATTGCTGGCGTAGTACATGCCTCCCCAATACGGGTCGTCTGCGGGCTGGCCGCGGTACCACACGTCCAAGGTCACCGCGTCACCAGACGCCATGGCCTCCGGCGCGTCGACGTGCAGCTCGTCGCCCCATTGGGAGTAGTCGACCGTGTTGCCGTTCCAAGTCAAGCTGTCCACGTCAAGTGCGGCCACCAGGTCCCACCACACGCGTGTCCCGCCGTCTTGCAAGACGGAAAATTCGATGGTGGCGTGGGCGTCCAGAAACTGCCCAGCGTAGTCGGTGACGTCAAGGAACAGCTCGTAGTGCTGGACGTCGAAGCTGTCGCTGCGGGCGATGCTTGGCCCCATGTCGTAATTCTGGGCCAGCGGAAGCACTTTGGTGCGCGGTCCGCCCTCGTGGCTGCAAACGTCGGCGTGACACCCTTGGACGAGGAAGGGCTGCCGCCCCTTGGGGTCCATGTGGTGGAGTCGGGGGAGGGCTTGGGTTTGGGCCAACACATGGCTCGCAAGCCCCCCCAAAACCAAAGAAGTCAGCAACGTTTTCCAGTCCATGCCTCGAAGTTAGCAGTACTTTCGCACCATGAAAGAAGTGCAGCCAGGTGTTCAGGTGGAAGTGGCTTACACCTTGCGGGCAGACGGCCCGGAAGGGGAAGAGCTTGAGTCGTGCAACGAAGAAACCCCCTTCGTGTTCACCGTGGGCCAGGAGGAGGCGCTTGAGGCGTTTGAGACGGCCTTGATGGGCCAGCGTGTCGGGGAGCCGTTTGAGATTCAAATCGCATGCAGCGACGCGTACGGCGACGAAACCGACGACGCGGTGGTGGCGCTTCCCAAGTCGACTTTCATGGTGGACGGCAAGCTGGACGAGGAGGTGATGCAGGTGGGCGAAGTGGTGCCCATGAGCGACGACGAGGGTCAAGAAATCGTGGGCGTGGTGGTCGACGTCGAAGCGGAGTTTGTGCATGTGGATTTCAATCACCCGCTCGCAGGTTTGGACCTGCATTTTGAGGGGGTCGTCGTCGGCATTTCAGAGTGAGGCTGCCTCAAGGAGAACACAATTTGGCAACCTCAAGGTGACGAAAGGCTAGTCCGGAGTTGACAAGACGTTTGCCTTGACCCCGGTTCTTTGCGGCATGACTGCACCAGATGCGGCGGGGACCAACTTGACCCAGTGCCCTAAACTTGTTGTGATGGATTTGCTCGGCACCTTGGTGGAGCACGACCGGGCTGTGAAGGGCGCGCTGGCCGCGGCGTTCCAAGCGCACGGCGAAACCATCGACGAAGACGTGGCGAGCATCGCCATAGGATTCCCTGGCCTTGTGGGAGTGGAGCGCATTTTGCGATGGCTCCACCCCTCGGAGAATCCTCATCCGGGTTCAGTCAATTCCATTCACGACTTGGCGGTGAAGGAGCTCGTAAGGCTTGTGAAACATGGTGCAGGCATTCAACCCGCCGATGGCGTCCGAAGGCTCTGTCGAATTTTGGGAGCGGCGGGGATTCATGTGGCCGTGACCACCACCCTCCACGCCGACGTCGTCAAACCGCTGTTGCGACGCTTTGGTTGGGATGTGACTCCCCTTTTTTCCGCATTGGTGTTGGCTGAGGAAGTGGAGCATCCCACCCCTGGACCGGACATGATTCTGGAATGCATGCGGAGATGTGGCGTGGAAGAAGTTGACCAGACGGCCAAGGTTGCCTGCCGAGCCATCGGGTTGGCAGCCGCCAAGAACTTCGGCTGCGGCTGGACAGTCTTGGTGGACGACGGCACGCTGACGACCGACCAAATCGCCGCCATCGGACCCTCTGCCATTGTTGATCGAACGGAGGGTTTGCTGGACATCTGGACGTTGCCGACGCCTCCCGATTTGGCCATCGACGACGAAATCGCCAAGGTCATTCGACACTGATTCTAGCCCGGTCCGTGGCGTACCTTCGTCGCATGGAACGCACGGAAATCAGTGACTTGGGGGAGTTTGGCCTGATTGGCCTGATGACCAAAGAATTGACCCACCAACAACCTTCCACGCTTCGTGGCGTGGGGGATGACGGGGCGGTCCTCGACCCCATGGGCAAGCGTGTGGTGGTCAGCACCGACATGCTGTGCGAGGGCATTCACTTCGACTTGAGCTACGTGCCGCTAAAGCACTTGGGCTACAAGGCGGTGGTTGTGAACCTGTCCGACATTTGCGCGATGAACGCCATGCCCACCCAGGTTGTGGTTGGTTTGGGCCTGAGCAACCGGTTTTCTGTGGAAGCGGTGGAGGAGTTGTACGCCGGCATTCGGTTGGCTTGCGAGGTCTACAAGGTGGACTTGGTGGGGGGCGACACCACCACCACAGGGTCGGGCTTGACCTTGGCGGTGACGGCCATGGGCCTCGTGGAGCCTGACGCAGTTGTGGGTCGTGACGGTGCGGGCGACGGCGACCTGTTGGTGGTGAGTGGCGACCTCGGCGCGGCTTACATGGGCTTGCAGATTTTGGAGCGGGAAAAGAACGTATTCCAAGCGGCGCCCACCGCCCAGCCTGAGCTGGAAGACTTCTCGTATTTGTTGGAGCGTCAGTTGAAGCCGGAGGCGCGCGTGGACGTGATTCGTGAGGTGGGCGATTTGGGCTTGAGACCCACTTCGATGATCGACATCAGCGACGGATTGGCCAGCGAGGTTCTGCATCTGGGCACGTCCTCTGGAGTGGGATTCAAGGTGTATGAAGACAAGCTGCCCATCGACCCGAAAGTGTACGACACCGCGCGGGAGTTCAACCTTGATCCCACCTTGTGCATGCTTAGCGGCGGCGAAGACTACGAGCTTCTGTTTACGATCAAGCAAGACGATTACGAGAAGGTGCGCAACCACCCCAAGCTGACGGTCATCGGCCACTCTGTGGCGGCTCCCGACGCTTTCACCCTGGTCACGAAGAACGGCCCCGAAGTGCCCTTGAAGGCGCAGGGTTGGGACGGGCTCAAGGGCCGTTCGGAGGACCAACCCACGACCTGATTTAGGCGCATGACAGGCCTGGCGGGCATCCACGGGTTTGAGTCCTTCCAAGGGCTGGAAGGCGTCAAGCAAACCCTGTCCAAGATGGCGTCTGGTCAAGCTTGGAACGATGAGATGTGCGTGGCTTTGGGCCAGAATGTGCACATCTTGGCCGAGGACGCTGTCGTCCTTCGCGGCACTGTTGACAACGCCCATGAGGTGCGACGCACGCTCGAGGCAGAAGGTGTCCACCGCTTTGAAACTGAATCGAGCAAAGAAGTGGTTCTGGCCGCCTTGCGGTGTTGGGGTCTGGAGTCGGCGTTGGCTCAATTCCGAGGGGCTTTTGCTTTTGCTTGGTGGGCTGGGCAAGAGAAGCGGTTGACCTTGGTCCGTGATCGTATGGGCATTGTGCCTATGTACTGGCACCAAACGCCGCAAGGGTCGCTCTTGTTTGCAACGGAGGTGGGCGCCATGCTGGCGTCGGGTCTGGTGCCTAGGCAGTTGAATTTGGACGCGCTGGCAGACCAAATCATGCACGGCACGGTCCACGCCCCCAAAACTGTGGTGGAGGGGGTTCAGCAACTCGGTCCCGGCGAATTGTTGGTGGCCCAGGAAGAGGATGTCCACATTCACGCCTGGTGGGACCCGGCGGACGAGGCACTTGGGGTGGACGACATGCCCCCTGACATGAGGCGCACCCACCTCAAAGAGACCCTGTTGGATGCGGTGTCGCGTCAATTGCGGACTCCTCATGATGTGGGCATATGGCTGAACGGGTCGCTGGCCACCAGCGCGTTGGCAATCCTCGCCTCTGAGGCTTCCCACACCCCATTGAGCACGTTCAGTTTGGCTTCGGACTTGCACGAGTTGGACAGCACCCATCCGGCGCGCGACGTGGCCCGTCACGTGGGCTCGACGCACCACGAGATCCGAATCACGGCACAGGACGTCGAAGGGGCACTCCCCGATTTCCTGGATGCGATGGATGTCCCCGTGGCCCATGGGCTGAAGTCCTACGTTGTGCAATCGAAGCTCCGCCAAGCAGGCATCGAGGTGGCGATGGGAGAGTTGGGCGGGGACAGCATGTTCGCCGGCGACCCAATTTTTCAGCGGAGTGTCCAGTTGGCCAAGCTGAATTGGTTGGCGTCTTGGCCAGGAGTGGTTCGGCGGCTTGCAGGACGCATTAATGTGGCGTTGAACCCGGGTTTCGAGCCCAGGAAAACAGCGGAATTGATGGGCGGCCACCACTTCGACTTGGCCCACACCCACCCGATTGCCAGACAGTTGTTTCTCAAAGACGACTTGGAGCGCCTGCTTGCCAAGGACGTGCCCAAGCGCCACGACGTGTTCCAGGGGTTGGTCCGAGAGTTGGCGCCGGGTCGGAAATCGTTTGGGCTGCCGTTTCTCAGTCAAGTGACGGTGGCGGAGATGCGAAGTCACCTGGGTCATAGCCTGGTTCGCAGCTCTCAGCAAAGCGCGTCAAGCTTGGGCTTGGAGGTTCGTTTGCCGTTCCTGGACCACCGTGTGGTGGCCGCGGCTTTGGCGGCGCCGGATTCAGAGAAGTTCCCTTCTTCTCCCATGCCTTTGCTCATGGGGTCGCTTCAGGGACGAATCCCTGAAGCTTGGGGAGATTCCCATGCCCCTTTGCCAGCGTGGCCGATGGGGACATGGATGCGCGGGGTGTGGCGCGAGGAGTGCGCGCAGGGCTTGCAAGTTTTGAAAGACACACGCGCAATGAACGCGGACGCCCTCGCCGCCCTCGAATTGTCGTTTCAGCAGGAACACGACCCGGAAAGGTGGCGCCACATGTGGTCGTTGACGGTGTTGGGGCTTTGGTTGGAGCGCCACGGGTTGACATGATGCGGGACGACCGCGACCTTGGAGGCATGAAGACGAGCAACCGGATTTGCGACTTGTTGGGCATCGAGGTGCCGATCATTCAGGCGGGCATGGTGTGGTGCAGCGGTTGGGAATTGGCCAGCGCAGTGAGCGCGGCCGGCGGACTCGGCATTTTGGGCGCAGGCAGCATGTACCCTGAAGTCTTGCGGAACCAAATCCAAAAGCTCCAAGCCGCCGCCCCCGGAAAACCATTTGCCGTCAACGTGCCGCTCTTGTACCCTGCCGTAGAGGAACACATGCAAAGCATCGTGGAACTCGGCGTGCCCATCGTCTTCACCAGCGCAGGAAACCCCAAGACGTGGACGGCCCACCTGCAGGAACA
>DKNS01000047.1:8399-16593 GCA_002469765.1 Flavobacteriales bacterium UBA7382
TCAGGCGTGGATGCTGTGGTGGCGGAAGGCTTCGAAGCTGGGGGTCACAACGGCCGTGAAGAGACCACGACCATGTGTCTCGTGCCTGCGGTGTCGGACGTGTGCGATGTGCCGGTCATTGCGGCGGGGGGCTTGCACGACGGCCGGTCCATCGTGGCCGCCATGGTGCTCGGGGCGGACGGCGTGCAGCTCGGGTCTCGCTTCGTGGCCACGCCGGAAAGCTCGGCCCATGTTGCGTTCAAGGACGCTGTTGTCGCGGCCGGCGAAGGGGCCACGAGCCTCGAACTCAAGTCCGTCACCCCGGTCCGGCTTCTTCACAACGACTTCGCTCGTCAGGTCATCGAAGCCCAGCAACGCGGCGCCACTCCCGATGAGCTTCAAGCCCTCCTCGGTCGAGGTCGCGCCAAGCAGGGCATGTTCGAGGGGGACCTGAATGAAGGGGAACTCGAGATCGGCCAAATCGCATCCATGATCGATGGCCTCGAGCCGGCAGGAGACCTCTTGCGCAGGCTTGCTCAGGAGTGCCGCGATTTGGCCGGCCGTCGCTTGGGTGGGAAATTTGATTTCTGACCCAAACTCAGGCTTCGCTTCCGTGGAAATGCACACGGATGGCCCGCGCGACTTTCAAGTTCACCACATTCCGCAGTTGCTTTTCGGACGCCTCTGAAATGGCCTTCACGTCCCCAAAGGCGGCCATGAGGGCGGTTCGGGTTTTGGGCCCGATGCCTGAAATGTCGTCCAGCTCGGAGTGCAAGAACGCTTTGCTCCGACGCTTGCGGTGGTGGGCCAGGGAGAACCGGTGCGCTTCGTCTCGCATGTGTTGGACCACGCGCAAGGTTGGCGAACGTTTGTCCAGGTAGATGGGTACGCTGTCCCCGGGGAAGTACAATTCTTCGAGGCGCTTGGCGATGCCAACAAAGGCGATTTGGCCGCGCAAGCCCAGCTCGTCGATGGCTTCCATGGCGTGCGACAATTGGCCTTTGCCGCCGTCGACGATCACCATTTGTGGAAGCGACTCGCCTTCATCACGGAGCCGCTTGTAGCGACGGTACACCGCCTCCTTCATGCTCGCAAAATCGTCCGGACCCTCGACAGTTCGGATGTTGAATTTGCGGTAGTCGCGCTTGGCCGGTTTGCCGTTGCGGAAGACGACGCAGGCTGACGCGGGATTCGTTCCGTGGGTGTTTGAGTTGTCGAAGCACTCCATGTGCAGGGGGTGTTCCTTAAGACGGAGGTCATGCATCATGGTTTCCATCAACCTGTCGCGCGCGGCGTCCGGGTCGAGTTGTTCCAACTGGGCGTGCTTGTCTCGCATGGCAAACTGCGCGTTGCGCAACGCCATGTCGAGGAGTTTTTTCTTGTCCCCCCGTCGTGGCACCAAACACTCTGCCCCTGCGATGTTGACTTCGACTTGGGCCAACACGTTGCGGCTTGCGACGTTGAACCGGTCCCGAACTTGGGGAATGGCCGCGGCCAAAATCTCTTCGTCAGGCTCGTCCAGACGGCGGCGGAATTCCAGGGTTTGACCTTGGACCACCGCGCCGCTGTGAATCCGCATGAAGTGCACAAATGCGGACTTCGCATCGCTCACCAACCCGTACACCTCCACGTCTGACACGGTCGGGTGGACGACGGTGCTCTTGGCTTGGAATTTGGACACCGCCTCGAGCTTGAGCTTGAGGCGCTCCGCCTCCTCAAATCGGAGGTCTGTGGCGGCTTGGGCCATGGACGATTTCAACGTGGTCTTCACGATGCCCAGGTTGCCTTTGAGCACGTGGCGAATGGCCGCAATGCTCTCGGCGTATTCGGATTCTGTTTGCTTGCCGACGCATGGGCCGAGGCAGTTGCCGATGTGGTACTCCAGGCAAACCCTGAACTTGCCCGAGGTGATGTTGTCCTCGGTGAGCGCCAGGCTGCACGTGCGCACTGGGTAGAGCTTCTTGCAAAGGTCCAGCACCGCGTGCATGCCCTTCACATGGGAGTAGGGCCCGAAGTATTCGCCGCCATCTCGCCGCACTTGTCGGGTGGGGAAAATCCTGGGAAACCGCTCGTTCTTCAGGACGATGAACGGGTATGTCTTGTCGTCCTTGAGCTGGATGTTGTAGAGCGGCTTGTGCTCCTTGATCATGTTGTTCTCGAGCAGCAAGGCGTCGGCCTCGCTCGCCGTCACGATCCATTGGATGTCCCTGATTTTCCGGACCAACAACAGTGTTTTTCCGTTGTGGTCGCCCTTGGTGAAGTAGCTCGAGACGCGCTTCTTCAGGTTTTTGGCTTTCCCGATGTAGAGCAGCTTTCCTTCGCCGTCGAAGTGCTGGTACACCCCTGGTTCGTGCGGCAATCGGTCCAAGATCGCTTGGATGTGTTCGGAGGCGGCCATGGTCGAACGAAGGTAGCCCCCGCAGTACTTTGCGGGCATGAATTTGGTCACGGGCGCGACAGGCATTGTGGGCATGCCAATTGTGGTGAAGCTCCTTCAACGAGGCCAAACCGTCCGGGCCCTTCACCGTTCTTTTAGCCACCGCCAACGAGTCCTGGATGCGGTGCGACAGGCGTGTCCAGAAGGGCTCGATCGGTTGACGTGGTGCGAAGGGGACGTGACCGACCAGGCCAGCTTGGAAGACGCCTTGGACGGCGTCCACACAGTGTACCATTGTGCAGCGCTTGTGTCGTTCCACCCGGCCGACGCCACGGCCATGACACGAATCAACGCGGAGGGCACCGCCCACCTGGTCAACGCCATGCTTCATTGCGAGACGCCGCGCTTGGTTCACGTGAGCAGCGTTGCAGCACTGGGCAGAAAGGCGGGCGAGCCCACAACTGAGGACACGTTGTTCGAAGAGCAACCGGGCACCACGGCGTACGCCCGGAGCAAGCACCGTGCAGAAATGGAGGTTTGGCGAGGAACTGCTGAAGGGCTGGAGGGTGGCCTGGTCGTCGTCAACCCGACCGTGGTTTTGGGCCCTGGCGACTTCAGCCGAAGTTCAGGCGCCTTGTTTCGCCACATCGACCAAGGATTGAAGTGGCACCCCACTGGCAGCAACGGATTTGTGGCGTCGGAGGACGTGGCGGAGGTGTGCGTGCGCCTTGGCACAAGCGACGTTCGGGACCAGCGGTTTGTGTTGTGCGGCGACCAATGGCCGTACCAAAAGGTGATGAACCACATCGCCGATGCGCTGGGCAAGCCTCACCCATCACGTCCTGTTTACCCTTGGATGCGTGGCTTGATCTGGAGGGTCTTCGCGTTGGCGGAGTGGGTCACAGGCAAGCGCGCTGTGGCGACCCGCGAGAGCATCGGCAACACTGGCGCCAACCACATCTACGACGGAAGTCGGGTTGTGGAGGTCATGGGCGAAGTGGGTCCGGCGTGGAACTACACCCCGCTGGAGCAAGCCATCGAGGAGACGACCGCGGCGTACCGCGCTCAGTCGGGAAACTGATCCCCGCTTTTGGGGCGGGCGTGTCCAGGGGCTGGCGGCCGGAACTTGGCCGACTGGCCAGAGACGGTGGTGTCGTTGTGGTTGAGCTCGGCCTCCATGTCTTTCAAGCGGTCCACCACGTTGCGCAAGACCGATTTCATGGCGGCAGGCTGCCCCCACCACCACTGGTGGCTGCGCTCAAACCGGGCCGCACTGATGCCTGTTCTGGCCCACACGTCGTTGTACGCTTCGGCCAACCGTTGTCGTTCGTTGTCGTTGCGGTAGGTCCGCAATTGGGCGACGCCTTCCACAAGCTGAACTTCCGCAAGTATCATGACAAAACTGTCCTTGGGAAGGACTCCTCGAGGTGGCGTGGGGTCCACGTGGCCGTCCACAGGCGGGCTGGTGCATCCTGGCCCAAGTGCCACAGCACCCAACACGACCATCCAAATCAGGCGCCTTGCCATGTCAACGCGCGAAGCTCAAACGTTCTCCCACGTGATGACCGTGGGCGGTCGTGATGCGTTGGCCATCCCAAACCCGGGCGCCGTTCACCCACGTCTCGTGCACGCGGCTCTTGAACGTGTGGCCTTGGAATGGAGACCATCCACATTTGGACATCACGTTGTCTTCGTGGACGGTCCATGGGTCGTGAGGTTGCACCACCACCAAGTCGGCTTTCATGCCAGGGCGGATGAATCCACGGTCTGCCATACGGAACAGTCGAGCCACTCGGTGCGCCATGAGGTCCACCACCTTTTCAACGGGGAGCAACCCGTCATGGACCAAGTCAAGCATGGCCACGAGGGCGTGCTGGACGAGAGGCCCGCCGGAAGGGGCCTTGAAGTAGCTGTTGTTTTTCTCTTCCTTCGTGTGGGGCGCGTGGTCGGTGGCCACGACGTCGATGCGTCCGTCCAAAATGGCTGCGCGAATGTGTTCCCGGTCGCGGGCTGTTTTGACTGCAGGATTCCACTTGATGTGGGTTCCTTTGTCCGCGTAGTCTGCGTCGCTGAACCAGAGGTGGTGGATGCAGGCCTCCGCGGTGATGCGCTTGTCCTCAAGCTCCTTGGCTCCATCAAACAGGTCCAGTTCACGCGCCGTGCTGATGTGCAAGATGTGCAATTGCGTGTTCAGCTTGGTGGCCAGTTCCACAGCCTTCGACGAGCTTCGGTAGCAAGCTTCTGCACTCCGGATGAGGGGGTGCTGGTCGATCGGCACATGCTCTCCGTGGCGCTCCTTCACCGCGGCGCTGTTGGCCCGAACGGTGGCCTCGTCCTCGCAGTGGGTGGCCACCAAGGTGGGGGCCTCTTTGAAGATTCCTTCGAGCACCTTGGATTCGTCGACCAACATGTCTCCAGTGGAGGAGCCCATGAAGACTTTGATGCCGCACACACGCGTCGGGTCGGTTTTCAGCACCTCGTCCAAGTTGTGGTTGCTGGCGCCCATGAAGAAGCTGTAGTTCACGGGGCTGACCTCCGCGGCCCGGTCGTACTTGTCTTGAAGCAACTCCTGCGTCAGCGCCTGGGGGACGGTGTTGGGCATCTCCATGAACGAGGTGATGCCTCCCGCCGCCGCGGCCGCCGATTCGGTGGCGATTTCTGCTTTGTGGGTCAAGCCTGGCTCACGGAAGTGAACCTGGTCGTCGATGCATCCGGGCATGAGCCACTTGCCCGTACAGTCGTGCACCTTGGCCTGTTTGGCGAGGGCTTGGACTCGCGGGTCGCTTGCGGTTTGGGCCAAATCCACACCCACCGCCACAATGCGGTCCTCCGAGATGAGCACATCCTGCACCTTGACGGCGCCTTCGTTCACAACGTGGGCTTGGCGGAAGAGGTTGGCCTTCATGGATTCAAGAGGGTTTGTCGGTCGGGTAGAAGATGCGTTGGAAGCGCATTTGGAGGACACCCAAGAGCGCTTCTCGGAAAATGTTCATGCTCATTTTGGAGGTCCCCAATTCCCGATCGACGAAGATGATGGGCACCTCTTGGATGGCGAAACCGTTGCGCTTGGAGCGGAGCTTCATTTCAATTTGGAATGCGTACCCCACAAACTGAACGGCGTCGAGGTCGATGGCTTCCAGGGTTTCTCGGCGGTAGCACACGAATCCTGCGGTGCTGTCACGGACGGCCAGTCCCAAGACAAAGTTCACGTAGAACGACGCGCCGTAGCTCAGGATGAGTCGGTTCATGGGCCAGTTGGCCACGCCACCACCCTTGACGTAGCGCGATCCCACGGACATGCCCGCACCACCTTCGTCGCATGCGGCGCGCAAACGAAGCAGGTCTTCAGGATTGTGCGAGAAATCGCAATCCATCTCGAAGATGAAGTTGTAGCCGCGCGACAAAGCCCATTTGAATCCCGCGATGTACGCCGTGCCAAGGCCAAGCTTGCCTTCGCGCTCCAGCAGGTGAATGCGCTCTGGGTGCCTCGACTGGGCTTCTTTGACCAATGCGGCTGTGCCATCGGGAGATCCGTCGTCCACCACGAGGACGTCGAAGGGGAACGCCAGACCCATGACAGTGTCCAGCATTCGAACGACGTTTTCCTTCTCGTTGTAGGTCGGAATGATGACCAGGCTTTGGCTCATGTTGTCATCCGCAACAGGTTCAACTCGTCAGTCGTCAGGTGACGCCAATGGCCGCGGGGCAAGTCTTTCTTGGTGAGGGGCCCGTACACCACGCGGTCCACCTTCACCACTTTGTGGCCCAGGTGCTCAAACATCCTGCGCACGATTCGGCTCCGGTTGCTGTGGATTTCCATGCCAATTTCATGGGGGTCGTTTTTGACGAACGACACCTCTTTGGCCTTGACAAAGCCCTGGTCCAGGACAAAGCCCTCCACCAGTTTTTCGAGGTCTTCAGGCGTTGCCTTTTTGGCCAGGGTGATGTGGTACAATTCACGGAGTGCCACCTTGGGGTGGTTGAGGCGTTTGGCCATTTCACCGTCGTTGGTGAACAGGATCAAGCCAGTGCTTTCTTTCTCAACGCGGTCCACTGGGGCGATGCGTTCTCGGCATGCATTTTTGATCAAGTCGCCGATGGTGCGGCGGCCGCTGGGGTCGTGCTCCACCGCCAAGAAATTCTTGGGCTTGTTCACAAGCACATAGCGCATGGTCTCGGGACGAATGGTGTCGCCCTCCACCTTGACGGCGTCTTTGGTGGGGTCCACTTTGAATCCGAGCTCGGTGACAACCTTGTTGTTCACGCTGACCACCCCGGCGCCAATCATGACGTCTGCTTCACGGCGAGAGCAGACGCCGGCTTGAGCGATGTACCGATTGAGGCGCATCGTGGCCGTCGAGTCAGGCACGGGGGCAAACTTGAGCTTCGGGCGCTGGGCGCCGGGCCGTCCACGGCTGGGACGGGGTTTTGAAGGATTCGCGCCGGGGGTGGACTTGCGTCGTCCGGCACTTCCCTTGCGGGCGCCTCCTCGGCGGCCTTGGTCAGGGTTGTGTTTCATGATGCCTCAAAGGTAGGGCCTCCTTCGGCGGCTTGTGCGCCTGATGGAGCGGGGGTCAAACGCGTCTGGAAAATGCATGGTTTGCGGGGAATCAGACTCGGCAGGAACAGATTCGACCAGCCACACGTCAAACCGCAAATGCCTGGGAGTGAGGTCTTGGCGTCGCACAAACGCGTGGGCCGCCTGAATGAGTCGGCGTTGTTGGGCGACATGGGGCCACCACATCATGGGATCCAAGGACAAAGTGTCGCGCCCGGACCGGCATTTAACCTCATGAAACACGAGGGCAGCCCCGTCTGTCGAGATGACATCCACTTCCGCCCGGCGCCATCGCCAGTTGCGTTCCAGGATGCGATGTCCCTTCTGTTCGAGCTCGGAGACCACATGTTCTTCTCCAAGGCGGCCTGTCCAGGCGCGACGTTCCAAAACCATGCTGCAAGGATGCGCTCCAAAAGGCCGGGCGACGAGGCCCGATTCACAAGCGAGGGTCGTGGGTTGAGGGCCGCGCCATCAGGGCCGCTGGGTCAGCGCAGGATCAGGTCGGTGGTGCCGATGACTTCCGTGCCTTCGAGGATTTCGACGAGGTAGGTGCCGGCGTCGAGGCCCAGGGTCGCGTTGCCGTCGGCGCCGTTGTAGAAGATGCAGGCGTCGAGGCGTTCTCGCGCGTAGTCAATGGTGCGGGAGGCGCTTCGGTCTGCGCTTCCAGACTCGTCAGGCAACACGAGACCAGAGGGATTTGTGATGCGAAGGTGGAGGGCCTTGTCTCCGACAGAGGCGATGCGATTTTCGAGGATGGTGAAGCAAACGCGCAAGCTGTTGCACCTGTCGGCGCGGTCCGTGTCCCGCTGCCGCCCCGAGGAGAGGACGCGCACGCCGGTGGGGAGGAAATCAACGACTTGGAGGGTTTGGCCTGCTTCGAGCATGTCCTCCATGTTTTCCTGCCGCTCCACGAGGTCGGCGTTCTCTTGGGACACCGCTTCCACCTGCGCCTTCATGGCGAGGTTTTCGTCGAGCAGGGCGGTGTTCAACTGGTTGAGCGAGTCGATTGTGCCGATGTAGCCTTTCATGATGCTCCGAAGGGTTTCGGCTTCTTTCTTGGCGCGGGCGACCTCCCAGTAGCCGTTTTTTACCTTGGTCAAGAGGCCGTCGATGCGTTCCTGCTGGGCGGCGAGTTCGGCCAGCATCATGGAGTTCTCGGTCTCCAGCGTGTCGTAGGAGAAGCGCATCTTCTCAAGGTCGAGCACCAGCTGGTCTTTGGCGAGGCCCAGTTCCGCATTGTCGCTGTGCAGTCCGCCGATGATGTTGTTTTGGTCTAAGAC
>DKNS01000044.1 GCA_002469765.1 Flavobacteriales bacterium UBA7382
TTGGAGGTGGCTTGTTTTCCTCTGCCGTGGCCCAGCGGTCTACGTCGTTGCAATGGCATTTGCCCATCGACCTGGAAGCGCACTTGGTGGCCAACGCCTGCGACAGCGCAGGGGTGTTGGTGCCTGGCATCCAACCCATGACGGGATGGAACCGCCCCTCACAACTTCAGCCCTCAGATGAAGCGTTTTCAGGCCTTCAAGTCCTGGGCGAGGCCAAACAAGTTGCTGGCGAGCTCAGCGCCCCATCCACCGCCGTGGGCCTAGGGGCAGAAGGTACTTGGAGCCGACGTGGCCATTGGTCCGTCTCTGCCACCCGGTGGCGGCTTCCGTTGGGCTTTCCATTGGCCCACGAAGTGGGGCGTCACGGTACCATGAACGGCCTTGGACAAGCCAGCCTGTTGTCGCCTTCCATCGCCTCGGTGGACCGCCTTGAAGGGGCCGTGTCGTGGGCCGTGTCGCCTTCGGTTGCGCTTCGGGTCGGTCAAGAGTCCCACCACTGGGGTCTGGGCGGACGCTCGCTTTTTTTGGACCGCCACATGGCGCCAGCTCTCGGCGCAAGGCTGTGGTTGGATGCCGGCATCGTCCAGTACACGCACATGTTGCTTCGCACCAAACACCTCGAAGGAGACACCATCCAACGGGGATGGATGGCCGCCCAGTGGGCCGAGGTTTCCTTGGGCGGAGGGTGGTCTGGGGCGCTGTTCGGTGCAGTCAAATGGAGCGCCGACCACGACGTCGCGTTTCAAGGTCGGGTGGAACCGCATTACCTCATTCCTTTTGGGGCTTTTCGGCCAAGAGAGTTCATCCTGGGCTCCACAGACAACGCCCTGGTTGGGGCCCAGTTGGCCTGTCAAACCAGGCTGCGCCGAGGGCAATGGTTCAAGGGCTACGGGCAGTTGCTCTTGGACGAGTTCAAGGCCTCCGAGTTGTTTGGAGGCGAGTCCTGGTGGGCCAACAAATGGGGTGTTCTGCTGGGCCTGTCCTCCACAAGCAACTCGGGTAAATTCGCATGGCTCGCGGAAGCCTCTGCCGTGCGGCCGTGGACATACACACACAAAACCCAACCCAACTCTTACAGCCACTTGCACCAACCGTTGGGGCACCCCGCTGGTGGCAATTTCGTCGAAGGACGAATCTGGGCGCGGATGACCTTGTTGGACGATTGGACATTGAAGATGGCCCTGCTCCGTCGCGCCCAAGGGCGCTCTGAAGGAAGCGACGAAGGGTTGCTGAGCTTTGCGGCGGGAGAAATGCCCTGGCGTCCTTACACGGAACGCAACGCGGACTACGATCAAGCCTGGCTCCAAGGGGCCAGGACCGATGTGTTTCGGGTGGAATTGGACCTTTCATACACTGTGGGTGCCCGCTTCGACCTCCCTGGCATGGAAGCGTTTGTGCGTGCTTGGGTGCGTCTGGAGGAGCAGGAATCGCCAGGGGCTTGGCAGGATCCTTGGAACGCCAGCCGGATTGAATTGGGCATCCGACAATCCAGGGTGATGGACGAGCGCAATTGGTGACTGAACTCCGACACACGCGTTCGCATCGTGAAGTAGCTTTGCCGCGCATGCACCGCGACCTCGCCACCTTGTTCAAACTGCGCCTCGGATTTTTCGTGGTCTTGTCTGCCGTGTTGGGGTGGTTCATGGCCACAGAAACCATTGATCTGCCGACGTTTTTGACCTTGACGGTTGGCGGGTACGCCCTCACAGGAGCCTCCAACGGATTGAACCAGATCATTGAGAGGCGCATCGATGGACACATGAACCGCACGTCCGACCGGCCCTTGCCTTCGGGCCGCATGACGGTGGCGCAAGCCCTGGCTTGGAGCTTGCTCGCGGCGGCGGTGGGGTTGGTGTGTTTGTTCAGTCTCAACCCCCTCAGTGGTTGGTTGGGGGTGGCAGCCATTGTGAGCTATGCTTTCATCTACACCCCACTCAAATCCAAGACCAGCCTGTGCGTCTTCGTTGGAGCGTTCCCGGGCGCCCTCCCTCCCATGATTGGCTACGTGGCAGCGACAGGCGACTTCGGAATCGAGCCCGGGACGTTGTTTGCAGTGCAGTTCATGTGGCAGTTTCCGCATTTTTGGTCCATTGCGTGGTTGTCCCACGACGATTACCTGCGCGCGGGATACAAGATGATGCCCTTCAACGCAGGGCGGTCGGAACGCAGCGCCCAGCTGATCTTGCTGTACACCCTGTTTTGCATCCCGGCGAGCATGTTGCCCTGGGCGCTGAACCAACCCATGGTGGGAAATGTTGCTTTTGCCGTGGCGGTGGCAGCGGGTGTGGGCTTCTCGTTCTGCGCTTACCGCCTCCGGACGCGGCTGTCCATGGACGCCGCGAAGCACTTGATGTTCGCCAGTTTTCTCTACTTGCCGATTGTGCAAGTGATTTACGTACTTGACAAAATTCCCCACTGATGAGTGAGCGCGTCTTTGAAGGTCACGATCCTGAGGTCCGCAACCGGACCAAAACCATGTTGATGTATTTCGTGGTGTTTGCCGTGACGATGTTGTTTGCTGGGTTCACTTCGGCGTACATCGTGAGCAACATGGGCCAGTTTTGGGTCCACGTGCCTGCGCCCTCCATGTTTTGGACCAGCAACGTCATGATTGCCTTGAGCAGCCTTACGCTGTGGTGGGCCACCCGCGCCATCCGCCAAGGCCATGGCCAAATGGGAACTGGGGCCATGGCCCTCACCTTGCTGCTTGGCATTGGGTTCACGCTGACCCAGGCAGAGGGGTGGAAACAACTGACGGCCATCGGCATGGGTTGGGACACGTCCGAAACCGATTCAGGAACAGCATTCCGTTGGAACAGCCTAGAAGCGATTTACGAGAGCTCCGCCGTCTACGGCGTGGATTACGACATCAGATTCGACGGCGAACCGCTGCTCCACGACGCAGCGCGTGGGGAATTGTATGCGTCCGACGATGCGTTGTTGGTGCAGCCCATCACCACGAAAGTGTTGCAGTCCTCCAACAGCGGAGGTGGGTACATTTGGGCGTTGGTGATCACGCACATCTTGCACCTTGTTTTTGGGTTAATCTACCTGGTTGTCAATGGCATACGCGTGTTCACCGGCGTGATTCATCAAGGCGACACCGTTCGGCTGAAAGCCCTAGGCATCTACTGGCACTTTTTGGGCTTGTTGTGGGTGTACCTCTTCGCCTTCTTGTTCTACCTGCATTGAGTTCACGCCTCTGCGGAGGCATGCCGGGCACGGACCCTGAGAATTGAACGGAAGCCAGGCCTTCGTGCAACGTGGATTTCCTTATTTTCGCTCCACAATTTTAAGCCATGGCCGGAAACACCGAAACGATCCCTACTGGCGTCCTCTGGGGCGGAGGACAGAGCCCTTTCTCTGTCACTTACGGCAAAATGATGATGTGGTTCTTCCTTGTGTCTGACGCACTCACATTTGGTGGGTTGTTGACGGCCTACGGATTCTCACGGGCCACTTCCGAAGACGCTTGGCCCATCGGAGAGCAAGTGTTCAGAGCCCTCCCAGGCTTGGATGGTCACTATCCCTTGGTTTATGTGGCCCTGATGACCTTTCTGCTGATCGTGTCCTCCGTGACCATGGTGTTGGCCGTGGAAGCGGGACACCGAAACGACAAGAGAAGTGTGGTCCGATGGATGGCTGCCACCATCGTTGGTGGGGTCTTCTTCCTCAGTTCGCAAGCCTGGGAATGGTCTCACTTCATCCACGGTTCAGGGGGGGGATTCCAACTGGCCAAAGAAGTCAACGTAACCACCGACAGCGGCGACTCCATGACCTTGCCCAAAGGAGAATTGGTCTTCATGGACCACCACTTTGGGCATTTGGCGGAGCCGTGGTCAGAAGGCGAAGCCAACACAGTGCTCTCCTCTGAAGATGGACACATCACCCTCACCCAATTCGGCGAGCACGATCACAGCGCCCAGTTGCACAGCCTCACGGTCAACAAATACGTGGAGAACGAACAAACCATCTCAGGAAACGACGCCGTGAAGCTTTGGAACGCCCGAAGTGATGTGTTTGCTTTTGGCGCCAACCTGGAAGACAGCGAATATGCGGCGCAGCAGACTTACGCCAACTTCTTCTTCTTCATCACTGGATTCCACGGATTCCACGTCTTTTCGGGCGTCATCATCAACATCGTGATTTTCTTGATGGCGTTGAACGGCGTTTTCGAGCGCCGCGGCCACTACGAAATGGTTGAAAAGACCGGACTCTACTGGCACTTCGTGGACCTCGTGTGGGTCTTTGTCTTCACCTTCTTCTACCTCATCTGACATGGAACGCGACGATCTCATTGTCAACGACAGCTACGCCATGGCGTCGCACCACAGCGAAGAAGCTGGGGCGGCCATCCGCAAAAAACTTTGGTTTGTGACCGCACTTTTGACCCTCATCACTGCGATGGAGGTGGGCATGGGCATCATCTTCAAGCGTTCGGAAACCTTCACATGGACCGCCATCAAGTGGACATTCATCGTCTTGACTTTGGTCAAGGCGGCTTACATCGTGTTGGTGTTCATGCACCTCGGCGACGAACGAAGCAACTTGAAGCGCGTCGTCATTGCGCCATACTTCTTGTTCATCTCGTACTTGATTTTCATTGCCATCACGGAGGGGTTCGGACACCTCGATTCCTTCACGACGTTCCACTGACAACTTCGGAACGCGGATGGGCCATTTGAAAAACAGACTCATTCTGCTTGCCATGATGCTGGCCCTGCCTTTGGCGGGGCTGGTTTTTTTTGGCCTGCTGACGGAACACAACTTCAACACTCTACCCTACTACACTGAAGAGGGTGAATTGGATGTCAGGACTTTGGCTGCCCAAAGGGTGGGTGCCTTCGAGCTCACCAACCAAATTGGCGAGCCCTTTTCATCAGCCTCACTGAAAGGCAAAGTGTGGATTGCCGCCTTCTTTGGAACCGATGCGCCACACGTGGCGCAGGTCACCAAACAATTGCTCTGGCCCAACTTCCGGTACCGGGACGAAGGCGACATCTCGGTGGTCTGCTTCACGTTAAGCCCAGAGCACGACACCCCAGAAGTGTTGAACGACTACGTCAAGCGCAACACCCGCTACAACGGATTCGATGGCAAGTGGCAGTTCCTGACAGGCGACAGGGCGGACATCGATCGCATTGTCTCGAAGGACTTCATGATTCAGCGGGACGACGAAGACCCCAACAACGTGGCCACCATTTGGCTTGTGGATGCCGAAGGGTTCTTGCGCGGGGTGTACCACGCGGCGGTCGAAGACGACATCAAAGATGCGGTCGAAGACATCGCGCTGCTGAAAAAGGAAATGGACGTCGCGGCCTACGCCCAAGAAAAATTGGTCGAGTCCTTGAAGGCACGTGAACCTTTGCCTGTGTTGGGTCCAGACGGTCACACCGTGCCGGCATTCGCCTTCATGGGCATCGACAGCGTGGAAATCAGCCACAGGACGGTCGAAGGCAAGGTCAAAATCGTGGACTACTTCTTCACCCACTGCCCCACCATTTGTCCCATCATGAGCAGCCAATTGGCGCGGGGACAACAATGGCTGGACTCCCGGAACCTCACCGATCAGGTGGTTTTGTTGAGCCACAGCGTAGATCCGGTGCGCGACACGCCCGCGCGCCTCAAGACATACGCCACACAACTCGGAGCCGACACGACGTCTTGGAAGTTCCTGACGGGCCACAAAGAAGACTTGTACGACCACGCCAGGCACGGCTATTATTTGACCGCATTGGAGAGCGACACGGCCGCAGGAGGGTTCTTCCACAGCGACACATTTGTCCTGGTGGACCAACACGATCAGATCCGCGGATTCTACGACGGCACGTCAACAGCTGAGGTGGACGCCATGCTCATGGACGCCGCCCAGCTTGCCTTGGCGAAGGAAGACTGAGTGAACACTTTGTGGGCCATTTTTGTCTCTGAAGCAGAAATCAACTGAGCATGGGCATAGACCGCAACATGAAAACGTTTGTTTGGGTGGCTGGCATCGCCATCCCTCTGGTGGTCGCTGTGATGTTCTTCTTGCCCGGCATCGAAGTCAGCCCAGCAATGAAAGCGGTGTTGCGCACCCTCCCAGCGGTGAACGCCACCATCAATGGCACGGCGTTTCTGTGTTTGGCTGCCTCATTTTGGGCCATCAAAAACGGGAAGGTCCAACTTCACCAAAACCTAAACACCACCGCCTTGGTGCTGTCGGCCCTCTTTTTGCTCAGCTACGTCAGCTACCACATCACCACGCCGAGCACCCCCTTCTGCAAAGAAGGATGGGTTCGTGGAGTGTACTTCTTCGTGCTGCTGACACACATCTTGCTGTCCATTGTCATTGTGCCCTTGGTCTTGACCACGTATTTGCTTGGACTTGGCAACCAAATCCAAAGGCACCGAAAATGGGCGCGAATCACCTGGCCCATTTGGATGTACGTGACGTTCACAGGCGTGGTCGTGTACCTCTTCATCTCCCCTTGCTACCCGTTCTGATGGCCTGCAAGCCTTTGAGCCCAAGCCTTTGGCTTCTCATGGTCGCCATGCTTTTCGCAGATGTGGCTTGGGGTCAATGTGTCATGTGCAAAGCGGTGGCAGAGGACAGCGCAGAGGACGGAAGTTTAGGCCGGGGGCTGAATGCAGGCATCCTGTACCTCATGGGCGTGCCTTATGCCATCATGGCGTTTTTTGCATGGTTTGTGTTCAAACGCAAGAAGCAACCCACTTCACAAGGCATCTGAGGCCCGACTCGGCGTATTTTTGCGGCATGCGCGCCATTTTCTTTGCCTTCGCTTGCTTGTCTTTCTCGGCCTGGGGTCAATCCACTGACACCTGGACTCTGGAACGTTGTTTGGAGCACGCCTTCGAGCACAACCTACAACTCAAGCAATCGCAACTTGGCCTCCGACAAAGTGAAATTGCCACGTTGACCGCCAAGGGCGCCTTCTTGCCCAACCTCAACGCATCCTCAAGCTTCGGGGTGAACATCGGTCAAACCATCGACCCGTTCACGAACCAGTTTGCGACCGACGCGATCCAGTCCAGCAACGTAGGCATCAGCTCGGGGGTGACACTTTTCAATGGATTTCAAAATCACTTGACCCTGCGCCGGGCCCGTCTGGGGCTGGAGCTGGCGGCGACCAACGTGGAAATCGCACGCAACGGCGTTGCGCTCAGTTTGGCCTCGGCCTACCTGAACGTCTTGTTCCAAAAGGAATTTTTGGACATCGCCAAACTGAACGCCGAAGCGACCCGGCGTCAGGTCGAGCGCGTGCAAACATTGGTGGACGCTGGTGCGGCCGCAGAAAGCGACTTACTCGACGTGCTTGCCCAACAAGCCAACGACGAAAGTGCAGCAATAGGCGCCGAAAACGGCGTCACCCTGGCCAAGCTCAATCTCGCTCAAGTCCTGCAATTGGGAGCAACCGTCTCAGATGACCTGGACGTGGCTCCTCCCTCGGACGACTTGATGGAGAGCACCGTGCTTCCCATAAATGCAGACGCCGCCGTGGCGTTCGCGTTGGGGTCTTTCCCCGACATGAAAGCCGCCGAGTTGCAAGTGACCGACGCCTACCTCGGGTTGGATTTGGCCAAAGCCGCACGGATGCCACGCATTGTGGGTTCGTACAGCATGGGCTCGGGTTACTCGGCCAACCGTCTGGAACAAATTGGGGAATCTTCCACCACCTTTTACGAGATCCCCACCACCACACCCGGCGTGAGTTTGACCGCACCTGTGGTGGATGACACGGGGGTCACCTTCGAGACCATGTCCTTCCAGGACCAACTCTCGAACAATGTCAACCAGAGCATCTTTTTCTCGCTGAGCATCCCCGTCTTCAACAACTTCGGCATCCACGCAGGCATTGAGCGGGCCAAAGTTGGGGTGTTGTCCGCCCAGCTCTCCAAAGCCCTAACCGCGCAAAGTCTCACACAAACAGTTCAAACCGCATGGGCCGACGCCCGGGCTGCCGAACGCACGTTCGAAGCCAACGACAAAGCCTTGGAAGCCGCCAGCCTAGCCATGGACAACGCCGAGGCCAGGTTCGAAGCCGGCGCCATCTCGGCCCTTGAATACGCCGACGCCCGGACCCGGCTGGACAACGCACGCATCAACGCCCTTCGTACCGAGTACGACTTTGTGTTCAAGACCCGCATCCTAGATTTCTACATGGGCCGTCCCTTGAGTCTCTAACCCCACATTCCTCAACGATGAACAAGAAAGCAATTCTGGGCCTGGGCGGCGTGATTTTGGTCTTGGTGGTTGTGGCGGTGGTCCGCGGAGGGAACCGCGAGTTGCCGGTCGTCAGCACGGACGCGATCCAGGCCAGAGACATTGTCGAACGCGTGAGCGCCAGCGGCAAAATCCAACCTGAAATCGAAGTCAAGATCACGGCCGAAGTCAACGGCCAAATCGTCGAACTCCCTGTCAAGGAGGGAGACATGGTCGAAAAGGGAGATTTGCTCGTGCAACTGAACCCAGACATCTACGAGGCGGCACTCTTGAGGGCCGAAGCATCCTTGAATTCTGCACGGTCCAATTTGGCTTCTGCGCGCGCCCAGGTGGCCCAAGGCGAAGCGAACCAATTTGCCAGTGCAAAGGCGTTCGAACGGGCCCAGTCCTTGCTCACGTCCAAGGTTATTTCACAGGCAGAGTTTGACCAAAACGAGGCCTCCTACCTGACCGCCAACGCCAACCTCACGAGCGCGAAGGAAAGTGTGAGGAGCGCCGAGTTTGCCATTCTAAGCGGAGAAGCATCGCTGCAAGAAGCCCGGGACAACCTCAGTCGCACGACGCTTGTCGCCCCTCAAGCAGGCGTGGTCACAGCCCTGTCCAAAGAAGTGGGCGAAAGCGTCCAGGGAAACGGCTTCACAGCCGGCGAAGTCATCATGAAAGTCAGCGACCTCAGCACCATGGAGGTGAATGTCGAAGTCAATGAAAGCGACATCGTACGCATCCACATGAAGGACGAGGCTGAAATCGAAGTGGACGCGTATTTGGGTGAGACATTCTCAGGTCAGGTGACCGAAATCGGAAACACCGCCCTCAATGCGGGCATGAACGGGTTCAGCATGGACCAGGTGACCAACTTCTCCGTCAAGGTCCGGTTAGATCGGTCCAGCTACTTGCACCTTGTGGAAGGTGACCACAACCACGAAACCCCGTTCCGTCCTGGCATGAGCGCAACCGTGGACGTTTTGACGGCGCGGGCCGACCAAGTGTTGTCAGCCCCCATCCAAGCGGTGGCCAGCAGGGCCTCTGACGTAGACGACGAGGGCACGGAGACGGAGCTTGGTGTGTTTCTGCTCGTGGAAGGAGAGGCAAAGTGGACGACGGTAAAAACCGGCATCCAAGACACAAAATTCGTGGAGATCCTAGGTGAGGTGAAAGATGAAGATGTCTTGATCACAGGGCCGTATGAAATCGTCAGCCGGACCTTGGAGGACGGTGAATCCGTTGAAATCCACTGATGGCTCGCATCCTTATCCTCGACACCGCCACCAAACAATGTTCTGTGGCCCTGTCCGAGCATGGCGAAGCTGTGGCTTGGAAAGAAGACCGTGCCGACGGCTACGTTCACGCAGAACGTCTGATGCCCCTCATCAACGCCCTCCTGAAAGAACACGGCTGGGACAAATCTTCGTTGGAGGCCATTGCGGTGTCTGGGGGACCAGGGTCGTTCACAGGACTTCGCATCGGCGTCTCAGCCGCCAAAGGCTTGTGCCACGGCTTGGGGCTGCCTCTCATTGCGCTGGACACCCTCGGCATCCTGGCTGAGCAAGGTGAGCGCTTGGATCCGACCCCAAAGCGGCGCGTGGCGATGGTGGACGCAAGACGAATGGAAGTCTACGCCGGCGATTTCAACCACGAAGGCGACTGCACCGAGACAGCTCGCCCCGTGGTGGTCGACGAAGAGGGGTCACCGTGGGAAGGCCCTGCCCAATTCATCGGTGACGGTGCAGTGAAATGCGCCGAGGTCTTGGCAGGTGAAGGCCGGACGTTTGTCGAGGCGTGGCCTTTGGCGCGCGACGGGGCCAAGCTCGCAGAAGCCGCCTTCGGGCAGAGCGACTTTGCAGATTTGGCCAGCTATGAACCCAACTACATCAAAGCGTTCAAGGCCGGTGCACCGAAAGACCCCTTGGGTCTGCGGTCCACACTGGGTGTCGTTTGGCTGGCTCTGGCCCTTGTCTTGGCGTCGTGCACCTCTTGCGGGGAGCAACAGCAATTCATCCCGTACGTCCCTGTTGGCCTCCAGATCGACTTGAATTTGCCGGCGTACAACACGCTGAATTTCCCCGGAGAAGCCATTGCCCTGGCGGGAGGCTCCAAGGGCCTGTATGTCTACCGGTACACCTTGGACGAATTTGTGGTGTTGGACCGGCATGCCACATACGACATTCCTTTGGCCTGCCAAATCACCCTTGACGCGGACAACTTCACCCTCCGGGACAACGACGATTGCTCAGAGAGCGAATGGCAAATCATCGACGGCTCGGTCATGAACGGACCAGCCACTTTGCCTTTGCATCGCTACCGAACGAGCCTGAACGGCTCCATCCTGAGTGTTTTCAATTGAGCCAAAACACAAACAACCCCGCTTGAAGGCAGGGTTGTTCCAGTGTCTCGTTCTTAAACTGGCGTCTCAGTAGCGGTAAGCTTCGCCCTTGAAGGGGCCTTGAACGCCCACCCCAATGTACTCAGCTTGCTCCTGAGAGAGCTCGTCAATCTCCACGCCGATTTTGTCAAGGTGCAAACGGGCCACCTTCTCGTCGAGGTGCTTGGGCAACGTGTACACGCTGTTTTTGTAACTGTCGGCGTTGTTCCAAAGCTCAATCTGCGCGATGGTTTGGTTGGTGAAGGAAGCCGACATCACAAAGCTGGGGTGTCCTGTGGCGCATCCGAGGTTCACCAAGCGACCCTCCGCCAACAAGATGATGTCTTTGCCGTTCACAGTGTACATGTCCACCTGGGGCTTGATGGTGTCCTTGGTCTCGCCATGGTTGGTGTTGAGCCATGAGACGTCGATTTCGTTGTCGAAGTGACCAATGTTGCACACAATCACTTTGTCCTTCATGGCCTCAAAGTGGGCACCTGTCACGATGTCCTTGTTGCCTGTGGCGGTCACCACAATGTCCGCCTCGGCCACGGCATCAAGCATCTTCTTCACCTCAAACCCTTCCATGGCCGCCTGCAAAGCACAAATCGGATCGATTTCCGACACAATCACACGGCAGCCGGCGTTGCGCAACGACTCGGCCGAGCCTTTGCCCACGTCTCCGAAACCTGCAACCACAGCCACTTTGCCCGCCATCATTACATCGGTGGCCCGTCGAATGGCGTCCACACAGGACTCGCGGCAACCGTACTTGTTGTCAAACTTGGACTTGGTGACAGAGTCGTTCACATTGATAGCCGGCATCGGCAATGTGCCGTTCTTCTCACGATCATACAAGCGCAGCACGCCTGTGGTGGTTTCTTCGGAAATGCCCTTGATGCCAACAGCGAGTTCAGGGTACTGGTCCAACACCACATTGGTGAGGTCTCCCCCGTCGTCCAAAATCATGTTGAGGGGCTTTTTCTCCTCCCCAAAGAACAACGTCTGCTCGACGCACCATTCGTACTCCTCCTCAGTCATGCCTTTCCACGCGTAGACAGGAATGCCTGCCGCAGCGATGGCTGCCGCCGCATGGTCCTGCGTGGAGAAGATGTTGCACGACGACCAGGTCACCTCGGCGCCCAGCTCCACCAAAGTCTCGATCAAGACCGCAGTTTGAATGGTCATGTGGAGGCATCCCGCCACCCGGGCACCGGCCAGAGGTTTGGAAGCGCCAAACTCCTCGCGGAGGGCCATCAAGCCAGGCATTTCAGCCTCTGCCAAAGTGATTTCTTTGCGTCCCCACTCAGCCAAGCTCATGTCTTTGACTTTGTACGGGAGGGTGGGAGTGAGAGTTGTGTTGCCCATGGTTCTGATTTTATCTGTGCAAAAATACGGAATGTGGGTACTTTGGAGCCGAGGGGCAAACCTCCGTCCTTTGCGCCCATGCCTAGATTGCCGTTGTCCAAACAACCAAACAACCCGAGGGTTGTTCTTTGGAGATGGGACGAAGGGAGTGCATGGCCTCTGGCCAAGCTTGAAGCCCACTTTCCAGAGCGCGAGTGGGCAACAATGTCCAAAGGTCGACTTCGAGAACACCAAGCAGTGGCATGTGGCTTGACGGAACTGCTCGGCTCTGAAGGATGGCGCGTCATCCACCGCGACGGGAAGCCCGAACTGCTCGACGCCTTCGGGAAAGTGCGTCCCCTCAGTGTATCCCATCACAGCACGAGTCTCGGAACAACGGCTGCGGCGGGGGTTTGGGAGGCTGGCGAACGGCACCACGGCATCGACCTGGTGGACACACAAGATGTTCGAATTCCCCGCATCGCATCGCGTTTCATGTCGCCGGTCGAGCAGGAACGGTGGCCAGAAGCCAAACCCTGGGTCTGGGCTGCGAAAGAGACCATGTTCAAAGGGCACGGTCCCAACCTAGATTTCCGTCTCGAATTGTCGATGGATTCCATGGATTGGGTCGGTGACAGCGGAAGGCTGGTCGGATCAGTCCGGGGTGCCATCTGGCGAGGGGAATTGGCCCACGTACCGCATTCCTCATTGGGCCTGGTCTGGTCCTCCCCTTCCGCCATGTAAGTCAGGACAAAAGCCAACAAAAAAGGGACCCGAATAGATCCCTTTTTTGTAGATGACGCTGAATTGTCACAAGCGCTCGACGCCCTTGTGGCGACGCTCGGTGCTCACGGTCAGCTTCTTGCGACCCTTCCGACGTCGTGAGCTTAAAACGTTGCGACCACTGGCGGTTGCCATGCGCTTGCGGAAGCCGTGCTTGTTGCGGCGCTTCCGGACGGAGGGTTGAAATGTCCTTTTCATCGTACTCTGGTTTCCCTTTACGGGAGGGCAAATGTAAGAAAGCCTTTTTGTTTCGCCAAAGGGTTGACCCCACTTTAACTTTGTCCCCAATGGTACATGGCAGGCGACACAACCAAGACGACAGGCCCACGAAAAAATTCGCGGTGGCCGATTTGAAAGGAATTGGGCGCATGAGGAAGTACCTCAAACCGTACACCCTCCATTTCACGGCAGGCATTGTCATCATGAGCATCTCGGGCGTGCTGACGTTGGCCATCACAAGACTCTGGGGACAACTTGGAGGCGTAGGCACAACCGGCGCGGTGGGTGAATTGCCCTACCTCGGCATCCAACTCAATGACTTGGCTTCCATCGGCTGGACTCTTTTGACCGTTCTGGCAGTGCAAGCCGTGTTCTCCTTCATTCGGGTCATCCTGTTCGCGGACATGACTGAGAAGATGATGCTGTCGATGCGACAAGACGCGTTTGACGCGCTGGTCAGCATGCCCATGGCCTTCTACGACGCAAGGCGTGTCGGAGACCTGAACAGCCGCATTTCTGCCGACATCGCCACCATTCAGGACATTTTCACAGTCACACTGGCTGAGTTGTTTCGAGGACTGATTTTGATTGTGGGAGGCATTGTGGCTCTGGGGTACTTCTCTGTGGATTTGACACTCTGGATGCTGGGAACCATCCCTGTGATGATCGTTGCGGCCATCGTGTTTGGCCGCTTCATCCGAAAACTCTCCAAGCGCACGCAAGACGAAGTGGCCGCATCCAACGTGGTGGTTCAAGACGTGCTGACTGCGATTGTGAGCGTCAAGAGCTACGCCAACGAATGGATGGAACGCCGGAAATATGGCAAGCACGCCCGAGAGATCAAATCCCTGGCCATGAAAGGGGCCTTTTGGCGCGGGGCGTTCGCGAGCTTCATCATTTTGTTTTTGTTTGGGGCCATCACCTTGGTCATTTTCAAGGGGGCCGACCTCATGCAGGAAGGTGAACTGGCGAGCGAACACTTCTTCTCCTTTCTTCTCATGACGGGTCTTGTCGCAGGAAGCATTGGGGGGATGGCTGCTCAGTTCAGCGCGCTTCAACGGGGGTTGGGCGCCATCGAATCGGTCATGGACATCGTGGACCAAGACCGCGAAGTACAGGACCTGGACCGAGAGCCCGTAGCGGTGTCCCTGAGACGGCCCATCGCGATGGAAGACATTCATTTCAACTACCCCCAACGCCCGGAGGTGCCGGTGCTGCAAGGGTTCTCTATGTGCATAAAACCAGGTCAACAAATTGCCCTTGTGGGTTCCAGCGGGGCCGGAAAAAGCACAGTTGCTGCCATGCTTCTGCGTTTTCATGCTGCCAACCAAGGCACCTTCAAAGTGGGTGATGAGGACGTGGCATCCATGGATTTGCGCGGATATCGTCAACGTGTGGCATTTGTGCCGCAAGAAGTGATTTTGTTTGGGGGGGATTTGAGAAGCAACATCCGCTACGGTCGCCCAGGCGCGTCAGAAGAGGCGGTGGTGGACGCTGCCAAAAAGGCCTTTGCTTGGGAATTCATCCAAGAATTTCCTGAAGGCCTTGACACGCTGGTTGGAGAACGGGGGGTTCAACTTTCAGGCGGCCAGCGCCAACGCATCGCCATTGCCCGGGCCATCTTGAAGGATCCAGATTTGTTGATCTTGGACGAAGCCACCAGCGCTTTGGACAGCACCTCCGAACGTGAGGTCCAAGCTGCATTGGACGCCTTGATGCAGGGGCGCAGCTCTGTGGTCATCGCCCACCGTCTCAGCACGGTGAAGGGCGCCGACCGCATTTGTGTCATGGAAGCCGGACGGGTTGTGGAACAAGGCAAGCACACCGATTTGATGGCCCAAGGCGGGCATTACGCCAAACTCGTCGAGAACCAAGAGCTGGTGGCCAACGGGTGAACGGCGACGGTTCCGCTTGTACATTTAACGCATGGCGACGAGGAAGAAAGCCCTAATCACAGGCATCACCGGACAAGACGGCGCCTATCTAGCCGAGCTTCTTTTGGACAAAGGATACGAAGTGCACGGAATCAAGCGTCGAGCGTCTCAGCTCAACACCGAGCGCATCGACCACTTGTACCAAGATCCGCACGAGCAAGATGTCCGTTTGACATTGCATTACGGGGACTTGGTTGACAGCACCAATTTGATCCGCATTGTTCAGGAGGTGCGGCCTGACGAAATCTACAACCTCGCCGCGCAAAGCCACGTCCGCGTCAGTTTTGACACGCCAGAGTACACCTCTGAGGTGGATGGATTGGGGACACTTCGGTTGTTGGAAGCCATCCGAATTTTGGGCATGGAAACCACCTCTCGGTTCTACCAAGCGAGCAGCTCGGAGTTGTTTGGCAAAGTCCAAGAATCTCCGCAGTCGGAAACCACACCCTTTTACCCCAGGAGTCCTTACGGTGTGGCCAAATTGTACGCGTTTTGGATTGTCAAGAATTACCGGGAGTCATATGGAATACACGCCAGCAATGGCATCCTTTTCAACCATGAGAGTCCTTTGAGAGGTGAAACGTTTGTGACGAGAAAAATCACCCGTGCCGTAGCGCGCATCAAATTGGACATGCAGGAATGCCTGCACCTGGGGAACTTGGATGCCCAGCGCGACTGGGGACACGCACGGGACTACGTGGAGGGGATGTGGCGCATGCTGCAGCAAGACACCCCGGACGATTACGTCTTGGCCACAGGTGTGACCACCACCATCCGCGAATTTGCCACCATGGCGTTTGCCGAAGCCGACATCAGCGTGTCGTGGCGCGGACAAGGGTCAGACGAAGAGGGATACTGCGCAGCATCAGGGCACGTCTTGGTGAAGGTGGACCCGCGCTACTTCCGACCGGCCGAAGTCGATGTGTTGATCGGCGACGCCTCCAAAGCTCAGGCCAAACTCGGCTGGAAAGCCAATTGCACGCTCAAGGAACTGTGCAAAGAGATGGTCCAGGCTGACTTGAAACTTGTTCAGCGCACGACCACCTGACCCGCCCACAGGTCGGGCGTCGGCCGCATCACGTCCCAACGGGTCGTCCCCCTTGAGTGGCCAAACCACCAAAGGAATGCATTCAGCGCACTTTGCGCCTCTTAAAAGTTGTCCAAATCGATGGGTCGCATCACGCCGAACCACTTT
>DKNS01000011.1 GCA_002469765.1 Flavobacteriales bacterium UBA7382
TTTGCAGCGGCATTTGTTTGGGCACCACTCTTGGCGACTTGGGCGTTTCTGGTGTTGGCCTCGTGGCACTTTGGCCAAAGCCATGTCGAAGTGCGCACGGCCGAATGGCTGGATCGCCTGCGCGGCTTCGCCCTAGGGGCCGTCATTTTGGGCACATTGCTCGATGAACAATCTGGGGTCGCCAAAAACGTCATGACCATGTGGATGACCGAGACCGGCAGCACATGGACCCTGCGAACCATCGGGGTTGGCCTGCCCATGTTGAAGTTGTTTTGGACCGCGACGGCCTTCATGGCTTGGCAGCGCAATCCCGACGGTCGCACCATGAGCACTCGATTGCTGCGCGAGGCAGCATGGGTGGGGGCCATTTGGGCTTTGGCCCAATCGGGCGAACTCCTTTGGGCATTCACCGCCTACTTCTGCCTCGGACACGCCGCAGATTCTTGGCGGGCTGAATTCCTCCACCACCAGAGCCTGACTTCTCAATTCTGGACGTATTACCGCTGGGCTTGGCCGTTCACCCTGGTTTCTTTGGTGGGTCTCGCTGCTGTTGCAGGAGCCTCCTTTGCGGGATGGATTGGCGCACACCATGCTTGGGCCGTCTTGATTGCAGGAACCGTGCCCCACATGGTGCTGCTGGACCATTGGGCTCCGGCCCAACTGCGCGCCGAGCGCACCCGCTGACTCTGTCCCCTCAGTTGGGACGGTAGGCGACCGTCACCCCTTCAGACAACGATTCGTCCCCGAGAAGCATCCTGCCCACCGGACGGTGCGGACACCCCGCCTCAGCCAGCACCCGAGAAACTTCATCTGCGTGGTCCGGGCACACCGAAACAAGCAAACCTCCCGACGTTTGCGGGTCGCACAGCAAATCACGCAAGTAGCCTTCCGGCAAATCAAGATGCGCCCCGTAACTGGTGAAGTTTCGCTTGCTCCCCCCGGGCACCATGCCCTGACTGTGGTAGTCCAGCACGCCGTCGAAGGTTTGGAATTGTCCACCGTGCACCTCCGCTTGGGTCCCGCTGCCTTCGCACATTTCAAGCAGGTGCCCCATCAAGCCAAACCCCGTCACATCGGTCATGGCATGGACGCCCGGCATGGCCGACAACGTCGCGCCGATGGCGTTCAAGGTCTGCATGCTTCGCACGGCCTCGTCGAGGTGCTCAGATTGCACCTTGCCTCGCTTTTGAGCCGTCGTGATCATGCCCACCCCCAAAGGCTTGGTCAAGAACAACAGGTCACCTGGATGGGCCTCCGCATTTTTCTGCAAGTGGTCCACCGACACCCGCCCTGTCACAGCCAATCCAAAAATCGGCTCAGGACAATCGATGCTGTGCCCTCCGGCCAGGGGAATGCCAGCTTCCTCGCAAATGCTTCGGCCGCCTTCAAGAACCTGACCTGCCACCGTTTCGTCAAGCTTGTCGATGGGCCACCCGAAGATGGCGATGGCCACGAGCGGGGTGCCCCCCATGGCATAGATGTCGCTGATGGCGTTCGCCGCGGCGATGCGCCCAAACGTATGCGGATCGTCCACAATCGGCATGAAAAAGTCGGTCGTGCTGACAATGGCAGTGCCGTCGCCCAAATCCACCACGGCAGCGTCGTCCTTGGTGTCGTTCCCCACCAACAAATGGGGGTAATGGGGACCCGCCTTCATGCCCGACAACATGTCGTGAAGCACAGCCGGGGCAATTTTGCACCCGCAACCCGCACCGTGAGAGTATTGAGTCAGTTTGACGTCACTTGAAAGTTCCATGGGTTCCATTTTGAATGTGCGTGACGGCATGCGTCTGCCGTGTCTGAAGGATTGAGGCCCAACGCTTGAACTGCGCGCATGTGCTCGCGCTTGTCCAATCCGTGGCGGTAAGTCTTGTCGTAATACACCAAAGCGATCCTTGCCGCCTCGGCCAAATTTCCTTCCCGGACATGGGCGATCGCTGCATTGGCATGCTGCCCCCCGAGTTTGGTCCGAATCCGCCCGAACGCCTGCACCAACGCGTCCTCGTCGGCCTCGCCATACATCGCAAGCAAGTGGGAGATGCGGTCTTCCTCCGTGCGTTCCAGCTCCAGCACTGGAGCCTGGCGCAACTGTTTGTGGAAGTCTTCTGGCATCTGGACCCACCCGATGGAGCGGCTCTCGTTTTCCACCCAAACCGGGCCTTCATTTGGGTCGCGGTCCAAGGCGCGCAGGGCCCAGGCCAGATCGTTGGAGAACTGCTCCGTGCTCGGCTGGGGATGGGCGTCGAGATTTCCAAACGACGAGCCGAAATGACGGGCCATGCCCTCCAAATCCAGCGTCCTCTCCTTCTGGGCCGTCAACGCGTGGATCACGTCAGTCTTGGCTGTGCCTGTCATGCCACCGAGCACTACGTAAGGCCGGGGCGCCTGAAACGCGTCGCGAAGCACCACTCGGCAAGCCTTGTAGCCCCCTTGGCATCGCGCCACTGGGACCTCCGCCGCGCGCAAGAGCCAATCGACGCTACCCGAACGCATGCCGCCCCGCCAACAGTGCACCAACAAGGGCGTGCGAGCATCCTGAGCCTCGAACATGGCACGCGCCTGGGTGGCCAGATCACGCAACTTGGGGCCAACCAGTTCCAAGCCCAAGTCCACCGCCGCCTGCTTGCTTTCTTGCTTGTACGTGGTCCCCACGCGGGCGCGCTCTTCGTCAGTGAACAGCGGAAACGACACCGCCCCAGGCAAGTGGCCTGCCTCAAATTCACCTGGGGCGCGCACGTCCAACACCACGCTCCCCTGCTCCGCCGCAGCCAAGAACGCTTCGGGAGTCATGATGTGTTCTGGAATGGGCATGGATGCAAAGATGCTTCACTTGAAGCCAACAAAAAGCGCGCCCCGCAGGAGGCGCGCTTTCCAAACAAACCAAGAACCTTGGTTAAGGTTCTAAACCAATCTCTCTGGCGTACACAGACACTTCTGCCTGAGGGGCTGCATTGGGCTCGGGATGCACAGCAACTTTGGTCTGTTGCGTGGCGGTCCCGCCGTAAACGTCTGTGACAGTCAATTCAAACGTGTATTTGCCAGGCGTCGCCGTGAACGACGAACGGCCAGGGATTTCCTCTCTCAATTGGACGTCGGGGCCTTCGGTTTGGACCCATGCGAACGTCAATGAGTCGCGCTCCGCATCCTGGGAATCCGCACCGTCCAAGACGATGTCCATGTCCGACGTTTGCGCGTCGCGGTCGTGCGGCAATTTGAAATGCACACGGCTCGCCGCATCGGCGTCTTCCATGGCTTGAGTTTCTGCCACCATGGCGGCTTCTGCGTCCAACTCAGCACGCGCCGCCATGCGCTCCATTTGCTGGGCCTTCAAATACCCGATCCCCGCCACACTCAACACGAGCGCCGCGGCTGTGATTTGCTTTTCCATGTCTGGATGTTTGAGGTCAAACGGGTGGATGTGACAAGGCGCGGTGACTTCAGAAAGCCACCGCGCTTGTCAACTCATCGCTTACTTCTTGGTAAGGATATTCCAGAGGATCAAAAGGGCCACGAGTCCAACGAACCCGCCGTTTCCAAGGGTCGTGATCAACGACGTTAAGTTGTCGACCACAGTCATGCCTGGGAACATTTCTGCTCCGAAGACCACTTCAGTCACCACCGCGAGGGCGGCGAAACCGATCAAGAGTTGGGTGAGGCTTGTGAAAAAGCCATTCATGAATTTGAACACATTGTCCATGATGTAAGGGTTTTGAGGTTTGGACTGCAGCAAATCTGG
>DKNS01000083.1:0-10202 GCA_002469765.1 Flavobacteriales bacterium UBA7382
AGGGGCTTTACGGGGAAACCAGGCACCTCACGGCCTTTGACATCCACGAGGTGCAGGGCCTCAGAAGTGCAGAACATGGCCTGGCATTTCCCATTGGCGTAGATGTCGATGTCCTCCACCCCGCCCAGCGGCAGTTCGGCCTCGACGGACCAAACCTCCCGGCCGTCCACACCCAAAGCCGTCACCTTTCCCGCGTCGTGCACCACGTCCATGTCCTCCTTGGTCCTGTGGTTGCACACCGCCCCCAGAGTGCCCGGCGCACCTTGGACCGCCACAGATGGGAGAGGCGCCGATTCAACGCCGCCAGACATGCCGCCTGAACCATCTACAGACCACAGCCCGGCCCGTGGGGATGAGTTGAAAGTCCATGTGGCACCTTCGAATTGCGCCTGGCATTCGGCATCCGACCTCGACCATTCCCATGACGGGCTCCCGTTCACCACGATTCCATCATCCTTCCATTCCACATCCCAACCATGCTGAATGGTGAGCCGGTCCACATCATTTTGCCAAACCAACGGATCCACCAACGTGTAACGTCCACCCCCATCCCATCGAGTGGCCCAAGACTGAACGGGAATCCCGGCTGCCATGAGGTGATGTTCAGGGGTGGGCTTGGCTTCTGCCCAGGGTCCCCAGCCGCACGGGCCTGACCACCAAGGTTCTGGCAAACCCGACGTCAGCCACACCTCACCTGTGCCCGTGGACGTCCCGGATTCTCGCCAAACAACAGCACCACTCCCTCGCCAAATCCATCCGCCTGCAGTTCGAACGAGCGACACGTCAAATCCTGGCTCTTCGCGCCAATGCGCAGCCATCGTTCCAGGTTCTTCGACCCAAGCATCCAAGGCCTCCACGGAGCCCTGAAGCCATCCTCCACGCCAAGGCTGTTGTGCCAAGTCGGAGGGCAATGCTTCGTCAGGGACCTCCACATGGGTCACTTCCAATCCAACGGGGTCGCGAAACACGCGCCGAACACCATCCCCTTCATCCGTGGGCATACACCTCCACTCCGTCCACCGGTCGGACGCCCAAAGCATCGGGTTTTCAGCCTCTCCCAACGGCGAGGGACTGGCCTGATACCAAGCCCAGGCCAGGCCAGCCAACAACGCGGCCACACACGGAAACATCCACGCTTT
Source organism: Flavobacteriales bacterium UBA7382 (assembly GCA_002469765.1). Lineage (GTDB taxonomy): Bacteria > Bacteroidota > Bacteroidia > Flavobacteriales_D > Sanyastnellaceae > UBA11663. Next base: position 1,140 of record DKNS01000083.1, read on the forward strand.
CATGCGGCCAAGTTCGACAGGATGCTCACGAAATTCTGCCCCAGTTGCTGCGGGCTTTCAACGCAGTTTCCAACGCCTCTCGCAGGGGAAGGTGAGCGGGTTGCGTCAAGTTGGGATCGTCTTCAAGAACCCCTTCAGCCAAATGGCGTGCGCTCGTCAAAAGGGGTCGGTCGCGGATCAAATCGGCAACCTTCAAATCCGGCACCCCACTTTGCTGTGTGCCCATCACGTCGCCAGGACCACGCAATTCCATGTCGACCTCGGCGATTTCGAACCCGTCGTTGGTTCGGCACATCGTTTCAAGACGACGCCGGGCGTCCGCGCCCAAATCGGCCTTCGACATCAAGATGCAGTAGCTCTGACTTCCTCCTCGGCCCACACGACCGCGCAGCTGGTGGAGCTGGGACAATCCAAATCGCTCCGAACTCTCGATCACCATTACGCTGGCGTTGGGCACATTCACCCCCACTTCGATGACGGTGGTCGCGACCAGGATTTGGGCTTGCCCCTTGGCAAAGCGGTCCATTTCCCAAGCTTTGTCATCTGGTTTCATCCTTCCATGCACAATGGCGACCTGGTACTTCGGCATGGGAAAGCGGCGAACAATGCTTTCGTAGCCGTCCATCAAGTCCTTGTGGTCGAGGGTTGCACTTTCCTCAATCAGCGGGTAGACCAAGTAAATCTGACGCCCTTCAGCGATTTGTTCTTCCAAAAACTGGAACACCCCCAACCGCGATGCATCTGTGCGGTGCACGGTTTGGATGGGCTTCCGTCCCGGCGGCAACTCGTCCAACACGCTGGAGTCCAAATCGCCATATGCCGTCATGGCCAGCGTTCTGGGAATGGGGGTCGCCGTCATCACCAAAATGTGCGGCGCCACCTTTGCTTTCTTCCACAATTTGGCTCGCTGGGCGACCCCAAAGCGGTGCTGCTCGTCGATGACCGCAAGCCCCAGCCTTTGGAACACCACCTTGGGCTCAATCAAGGCATGGGTCCCCACCAAAATGTCCACTTCCCCTGTCTCCAAGGCCTCCAAAATTTCACGGCGTGCACTGCCCTTCACCGACCCGGTCAAGAGTTCCACGCGGACGGGCATGTCTCCAAGCATCTCCCTCAACCCTTCGAGATGCTGCTGTGCCAAGATCTCGGTTGGCGCCATGATCGCCGCCTGGAATCCATTGTCTTTGGCCAGCAGCGCGGTCAACAACGCGACGACCGTTTTGCCGCTGCCCACGTCCCCCTGAAGCAAGCGGTTCATGTGCCGGCCTGTGTTCAAGTCCGCCCGAATCTCCCGCAGCACCCGCTTCTGAGCGCCTGTCAACTCGAAGGGGAGCTTGTCGTGAAAAAAGTGGTTGAAGGACGCCCCGACCTGCTCAAACCGCACGCCAGGGAGGTCCTTGGTGACCTTGTCCTTGTGCTGAAGCAAGCTCAGCTGAAGGAGAAACAGCTCTTCAAAGCGCAAACGGGTTTGGGCCGCTTGCGCGTCTTCAGGACGCTTGGGGCTGTGGACCAGCTTCATGGCCTCGGCCCTGCCCAGCAACTTCATCTTGGACACCACGCTGGCGGGCAACGTTTCGGTCAACGCCGGGGTGACTTGCGACACCACGTTCCGGATGAGCTTGGCCAGTCCCGCGCTGTTCAAGCCTTGGCGGGACAGTTTTTCTGTGCTCGGATACACGGGATTCAAGCCGTCGCCGCCTCGCATTTCAAATTGACTCAGGAGCTCCACCTCGGGATGGGCCATGCCCCATTTGCCCTTGTACAATTTGGGCTTGCCGTAGATGACCACTTGCTTCTGCACAGGCAAGTTGCGCATGACCCACTGCCCCCCCCGAAACCACTGAAGCTCCATCGTGCGCTCCCCGTCGTCAAACGTGGCCACCAAGCGCGACCCTCGCCCTCCACGCACTTCGTCGGCACGAGTGATGACACCCTGCATTTGCACCGCAACATGTTCCCCTTGGATGTCGCCGATGCCCACAAATTGGCTTCGGTCTTCGTAGCGAAATGGCAGGTGCAGGACGAGGTCCATGCAGGTTCTCAGCCCAAGCTCAGAAACAAGGGCGTCGGACCGTTTGGGCCCGACGCCTTTGAGAAATTCAAGGGGAGTGGATGGACGCACATCTGCCATGTCATGGCAAGCTACATCCGACCTCCGTTCAGACCAACATCAATACCGGATTCTCCAGGTTTTGCTTCACCTCGTTCAAGAACGCCGCTCCTGTGGCCCCATCGACCACACGGTGGTCGCAGCTCAAGGTGACTTTCATGGTGTGGCCTGGGACCACCGCACCTTCCCTCACGACAGGAACACTCTGGATGCCACCCACCGCGAGGATGCACGCGTCAGGTGGATTGATGATCGCCGTGAAGTCCTCGATGCCAAACATCCCGAGGTTGGAGATGGTGAAGGTGTTGCCTTCCCAGTCACTGGGCTGCAACTTTTTGTCTTTGGCCTTTTGGGCAAACTCCCGCACTTCAGTGCCAATCTCACCAAAGGACTTCGCGTTCGCGTGGCGCACAACGGGCACAAGCAATCCGTCCTCGACGGCCACAGCCACCCCAATGTGGACGTGATCGTTGTATCGAATGCGATCCTCCAACCAACTGCTGTTCACAGCTGGATGGTTCTTCAGGGCGATGGCAACCGCCTTCACGACCATGTCGTTGAAGCTGACACGGTGGGGACCTCGTTCGTTGATGGCCTTTCGAGCGGTCATGGCCGCACCCATGTCAATGCTCAAACTCAAATAGAAGTGAGGCGCCGTGAATTTGCTCTCGGCCAAACGACGCGCGATGGTCTTTCGCATCTGCGACACGCCAACCTCGGTAAAGCGCTCCACGGCGTTGGCTGCAGAAGAAACACCCCCCACGAAGGCCTCCACGTCACGCTTGACAATGCGACCTCCTTCCCCTGAACCTGGAATCAGGCTCAGGCTCAAGCCACGCTCATCGGCCAAACGCTTCGCCAGGGGCGACGCCTTGACACGTTCGTTCACCACCGCAGGTGCCGGAGCCGCTCCGCGGGGAGCCAGAGCTGCCGCAGGAGCAGGCGTGGGGGCGGGGGCGGGAGCTGCAGCCGGCGCAGGGGCCGGTGCTGGCGCAGGAGCCGGCGCGGGAGCCTCTTCCTGAGCTGGCGCTTCGGCTGCGGACGCGGACGCGAGCAATTCCGCAAAGTCTTCACCTTCTTCACCAAGAATGCAGAGCACGCTGTCCACAGGGGCAGCGCCTCCTTTTTCCACGCCGATGTGCAGAAGCACACCGTCCTGGAACGACTCGAACTCCATGGTGGCCTTGTCGGTCTCGATCTCCGCAAGGAGCTCGCCGCTTTCCACTTCTTCTCCAACTTTTTTGTGCCACTCAGCCACGACCCCTTCGGTCATGGTGTCGCTGAGTTTGGGCATGCGAATGATTTCAGCCATGGAATCAGTCCTTCACGAATGGGTAATCGGTTTGTACGTACACGTCCTCGTACAATTCGGACGCGTCAGGCAGGGGGCTCTCTTCTGCAAACTTGATGGCCTCCTCCACTTGGGCTTTGATTTCTTTCTCCACTGACTTCAAAGACTCCTCGGAGGCCCAGTTGTTGTCGAGCAACACCGAGCGCACGTGCCCGATGGGGTCGCGCTCGACGTAAGACGCCACTTCGTCCTTGGTGCGGTACTTCTGGGGGTCGCTCATGCTGTGCCCCTTGTATCGGTATGTTCGGATGTCCAACAAGGTGGGTCCTTCGCCCTTGCGGCCGCGTTCCGCAGCCTCTGCAATGGCGGCACACACTGCCTCTGGGCTCATTCCGTCCACCGCCGCTGAGGGCATCTCGAAACTCGCGCCCAAGGTCTTCAGGTCGGTCACGTTGGACGTCCGCTCAACCGAGGTGCCCATGGCGTATTGGTTGTTCTCAATGATGAAAACGACTGGGAGCTTCCAAGTCATCGCCATGTTGAATGTTTCGTACAACATGCCTTGTCGTGCCGCGCCGTCTCCCATGAAGCACACAGTGACGTGGTCTTCCTTGCGGTACTTGTCGGCGAAGGCAATGCCCGCACCCAAACCGATTTGTCCTCCCACGATGCCATGACCGCCAAAGAGGTTGCGCTCCTTGTCAAACATGTGCATGGACCCACCCTTTCCTTTGGAAGTGCCGGTTTTCTTGCCGTAGAGCTCCGCCATCACAAACTTGGGGTCAGTGCCCAACACCAGTGGATGCGCGTGGTCGCGGTAGGCCGTGATCACACGGTCGGTGGGACGAATGGCTTCTTTCATGCCTGACAACACGGCTTCTTGTCCAATGTACAAGTGGCAGAAACCACCGAATTTTTGTTGGATGTAGAGCTGACCACAGCGTTCCTCAAACTTCCGCATGAGGTACATTTCACGAAACCAACGGGTGTATGTGTCTTGGGAATGCGGCAAGGACGACTTCGCTGAAGCGGCCTTTCCGCGCGCTTTTGCAGGCTTCTTAGGCGCTGCAGCGGTGGTGGGTTGAGATGTAGCCATCGACATTCTGAATGTGTCCAAATATAACGCTGAGCCTCACCCGCACACCAGCCTTGGGGCACGGCCCAAAAAGCCAAACACTTCGTGTCCAATGGACACACTCAACCTTTGGGCCCGGAATGCGTCTTGAGGTGGCGCACCTTACATTTGCAGCACCTGCATGCACCTTTCGAACCTGATGAACGGCCGACCCCACCTGGGGCTTGAAGACATTGAATCGGTGGCCCTGATGGACCGATACGATTCAAAGTTTTTGGTGCCTGAACATTGGTTGGGCCACACCCTTGCACAACTGCCAGACCACGCGGTGCTTTCCATCGCCAACTGCCTGTCCACGACCTATCGAAATGTTTATTTTGACTCGCCGGACAACGTGTGCATCGAAGATCATGTTCGGGGCAAGTCCTCCCGCTTCAAGGTGCGAATTCGACACTACACCAACACTAGAGTCAGCTTCCTCGAGGTGAAACTGCGCGACGTCTACGGCAAAACCACGAAACACCGTGTTGTGCGCAATAGCCCAACGTGGGACGCCCCCCTGAACGCCGGCGAGTGTCGGTTTCTCCAGGACCACCTCGGCGACATCGCTTCGCGGCTTTCCCCTGTGCTGGAAAGTCGGTTTGAGCGCTTCACGATGGTGGACTTGAAGAAGGGGGAGCGTTTGACCTTCGACCTTGGAGTGGCGTTCAAGACCCCTGGCGGTCAAGAGGATTGGACGAGCCCCTTGTCCCACCTATCCGTGGTCGAGTGGAAACAGAACAGCGTGAACCACCAAGGTTCCCTGATCCAAGCGCTTCGCAGCCATCCAGAACGACGAGGCCCCCTTGGTAGACCCCTTCGCATGTCCAAATACCTGCTGGGACGTCAGTCCCTTCAACCCGATTTGGACTTCAAAACTTACCGCCCTGCCATGCGAGACATGTCGCGTGCCGAGAATTTGGCGGCAAACCCGACTTTTGCACCCCAATCGATCTTGAGATGATGTTGAATGTGATGTTGACGGCGTTGAACGCCTTGGAAGGATGGACCGGCTTGCTCGCCCTGTTTGGACTGAACCTGCTGTCCTCGTTGGTGGTGGTGCGACTCATTTACCACATGGCCGCCAAGCGCCGGGACTTCGTTTTCACCTTCATGTTGGTGTCCACGGCTGTCTTTTTGTTGTGCCGCTTGCTTGCCGGGGTCGAAATCGACTTGGCATTCGCCCTTGGCTTGTTTGCCATTTTCGGCATCATCCGCTACCGAACCAACGCCATCCCCATTCGGGAGATGACCTACCTCTTCATCGTCATTGCACTGGCTGTGATCAACGCTTTGGCTCCTGTCGCCGCGTCCTGGGTGGAAATCGCCTTGGCGAATGCGTTGATTTGGGTGCTCGCTTGGGTGCTGGAACGACTGTGGTTTGTGGAACACCTTACCACGAAGATGGTCGTGTACGACCGGATCGATCTGCTACACGAAGGCAAGCGCTCAGAGCTCATCGCAGACCTTGAACGCCGCACGGGGGTCAGCATCGTGCGCATGGAAATTGGCAAGGTCGATTTGTTGCGGGACACCGCCAACCTGAAGATTCACTTCTCAGGCGACAAAGAGCCAGGTCACTTCGAGGAGCAGCAGGTCTGAGACTCAGCAGGCTTTCTCCAGCAACACTACGGCGTGGGCTGAAATGCCATCTTCACTGCCCACGAACCCGAGATTTTCCGTGGTGGTTGCCTTGATGCCAATGCGGTCCAACTCCACCCCCAAAATGTTTGCCACACATTCGCGCATGGCCGGGATATGGGGCTTCAACTTGGGCCGCTGAAGGCACACGGTGGTGTCCATGTTGGACAACGCCCAACCTTTCGATTGAACGAGGTCCCAAGTGCGCTTCAACAAAATCTTGCTGTCAATTCCTTTGTAAGCAGGATCTGTGTCAGGGAAGTGGGTTCCGATGTCTCCCAGGGCGAGGGCTCCCAGCATGGCGTCGCACATCACATGCAGAAGCACATCCGCGTCGCTGTGGCCCACAGAGCCCTTCATGTGCGGAACGACCAACCCCCCGATCACCAAATCCTCCCCTTCCGCGAGCTGATGGACGTCGTAACCGTACCCAATCCTGAGGCTCATTCGCCGTCTTGGGCAAATTCAGCCAAATCCGAGAACTGCAGCCTCAAGCTGAAGCGAAGGGTGTTGGCCAAGGGGTTTTGTTGTGTCGTGCTGATGAGGTAACTCAAATCCACCGTGAACACCGTGTACTTGATGCCAGCCCCCAAAGTGATGAATTGACGGTTGCCTTTGCTGAAGTGCTCGTAGAAGTAGCCAGTCCTAAAGGCGAACACATCGGCAAAGTCGTACTCCATGCCGAATCCCAAATTGACTTCTCGCAGCTCCTCCTTGAGCACACTTCCATCGAGCACTGAAGCGTTGCCTTCGTTGTCGAAGGTGACCACGCCTGGGGCGTCGTAAAAGCTCTGCACGATGCCGTTGGCCACACCCACGTTGGGATCCATGCCGCTCACGATGCGCGTGGGATCGTCCAAGTCGTATATCGGTTGGGTGGGCACGAGCAACTTGTTGGCGTCCAGCGCAATGGTCAAGCTGTTGTAGTCGTCGAGCATGGTTTCATAAGCCGCACCCAACCGAAGGTTGCTCGGGATGAAGTCCCGGGCTGCAGTCTCCGTGTAAGACATCTTCGCCCCAAGGTTGCTCATGTTCATGCCCCAACTGAAAATGCCGTCCTTCTTTCCCCAATTGGCGCGGTCGTTCACATAGTACATGCTGAGGTCTGCCGCCACGGAAATGCCTGGCCGGCTGTCCGCGCCCTGAACGGAAGTCCCTCCTGTCAAGTTGCTGTGGATGAAGCGCGCAGAAAATCCACCGCTGAATTTGTCAGTGAACTTTTGGGAGAACCCGCCGTCCAAACTCAACTCCGCAGGCTGAAAGTCTCGGATGGTGGTTCCCACTTCGTCGGTGAAGGTGATGTTGCCAAGGCTGAAATAGCGCAATGCCACCCCGTATGCCTGGCGGTCATTCAACCGCCTCACCGAACTGACATACGCCAAGTTCATGTCGTCCACAAGGGCACGAAGCCATGGGGCATAACTCAGGCTCATCTCCACCTCGTTCTTGGAAAACGCCATCTTCGCGGGGTTCCAATGCAAACTGTTGGCATCGGGACTCAAGGCGACACCCACATCTCCCATGGCACCTGAACGTGAGTCAGGCGCAATCATCAGGAAAGGCACAGCCGTGGTGATGGTGTTGAGTTGGAGAAGTTGGGTCGGATCCTCTTCGATTTGGCCGAAGGCCGACGCGCTGGTCAAAAACCCTGCGCACATGACGAGTGCCAGGGTGACGGTGGAAAGGAGTTGCTTCATCGGGATGATGGCAAATTTAAACAGGCAATGAGATTCACTCGGGACGAAGAACGACCAATTTGTCCGTGTATTGTGCGGATTGGCCAAATTCATTTTCCCACGTCACCCTGAAAAGGTAGACGCCATGTCGTACGGACGTTCCGGACGAAGGTTTCAGGTCCCAAGTCATCACATCGTCTCGAAAGCCCAAAACCTCACCTTGAAAATCCATGCTGTGCACCCGCGCACCAGACAAATTAAAAATGTCAAGATGCACATTCGCTGCGCGGCATGCCTGGTTGCCTGCCATGCGAAACGTCACCCTGTCGGTCGCCGGGTTGGGGTAAGCGAGCACTTCCATGAGCGCCACTTCCAAGGAACTGGAAACCACAAAGTGCGTGGTGGCCGTGGCGCTGTTGTTGGCCACATCCCACACTTTCAAATCCAAATCGTGACGGCCCTCCTCCAAATTGGCGAACGGAAAGCGAATGGAACCCTTGTTGTAGGTGTCCAAATCGGAGGTGAAGTACTCGTTCAGCACGAAGGGCGAAGCGGTTTCTCCATCCAACACCGCCTTCGCGTCATGCCCAATGCCCAATCCAGATGTGTTGATGCCACTTTCGTCAAAAATTCGGGCAAACAGCCACGGGTCTTCGTGGACAACATCGCCAGCACGGAACAGGCTGTCGTTGATGTAAAGCTGAATCTCTGGGCCCAAATCGTCTGCCACGGGGTCGCTCGACACACCACCCACCACCAAGTCCTCCACAGAACCATGTGCGTCTTCGCCACCGCCCAAAGCATAGCAACTGATGCGTCCCGTCCCGTAGCTGAAGTCAATGTCCCTCGGGACAATGAACTCAAACTCAAACATGCCGCTCACCACGGACGCCAGGCCTTTGTGCAAGATGTTTTGGAACACTTGGTACGTGAATGGCCCTTCCGAGGCATCGTTGTCCAGTGTTGTGACAGTGGCCTTTTTGTCGAACACCGTGGGCACCACCACCCCGTTGAAATCCGTCAGCACGTCCCCCGCCACATTGCCGACATACCCCCTCACAACCACGCGATCGAGGGATCGAAGGGTGTCGGGCACCTCGGTGAAGTGCACACGATGGGTGGGATACGCCATGGCCAACGCCGGGTCTCCCATCAAACTGAAATTCCGCGCGTTGGTGTGCGAGGTGATGGTTTCTGAGTTCTTGGTCGCCAAATAGATGTCTCCCAAGCA
>DKNS01000083.1:10611-20178 GCA_002469765.1 Flavobacteriales bacterium UBA7382
GTGGTCGTCAACAGCGAGACGGCCCCGCCGTCAGGGTTGAACAAAATGGCCTCTCCTGCGGAGTACGTCTCGGGGTCGTCGTGCCGGAACAACTCGCAGGTGGCCGTCATGAAGACCGGCAACCGCCTTCGGTTGGTCCACGACTGAATGGTCTCCAAGTTCAGGATGCGCTCATGCGCCCACCCGCGTTCACCACCGTGTCCTATGTAGTTCACAATCAAGGCGCCCTCATCCACCCGTCGCGCGATTTCGGCGGTCGCGTCCACGTAGCGCTCTCCGCCCGGAGTGTTGGTTTGGACGTAAGCGTCTGGATACACCTTCAGAACGTCGTATGCCGGATGGTTGTTTTGGATGGTGAGGCTGTGCGCCTCACTGTTTTCCATGTACCGGTGGCCATCGAGGTTGTTGCCATCTTGGTCGTCGGACACAAACAAAATGCGATTTCTCCATGGCCCAAACGAACTGCTTCCGTTGGGGTCCAAACAAGACGCCACCGCCTCGTCACCCTCGTCAAACCCCAAATAAGTCGCCACCTTACCCACCACGGCCCAGGCGGCGTCCACGTCTGACGCAGGAATGCGACCCACGCCGAGCTGCAGAAGGTCTTCTGGACGCTCCCCCTGCCCTTCTGCCGTCAACGCGAAGTAGTCGTCCGAACTGTAGCTCGTGGTGGTGATCAAACTTTCTTGCGAGTAGTGCGCCACAACGGTTTTGCCCCGCCCTTGCACATTTCGGTTCTCGTAGGAGGCGTCTCCCATCAACAGCAAATGGCTGGGTGGCGCCATCGCACCGTCGCTTTGCAACGCCCGGTCTCGAAGCATCATCATCAACATTTTGATGGCGGTGGGGTCGGAGACCCCGCTGTTGAAGGCATCGAACACATCTTGCTGCTGCACCACGGACACACGTTTGCCCAAGGACGCGTGCAGCGCCGCCAAGGAATCTGCAGGCGCCTGCAATTCAGGTATTGTGACAATCACGTAATCCGTTTCGCCCAAGCTGTGCAGGTTGCTGTTGGATGCAGGCCCCAATACCTCAGGGCGCAACGAGGCGCCCCAACGAAACGCACAAAACCGCTTCACCTCTGTGGCTGGCGACGTCCAAGTCACTGCGTTGCCTTCCGCCGCCAAATCCACGCGCTTCACCTCCAAAGGGTTGCTCACATCCCAAACTTCATCGACCGGGCTGAATGGCAGCGTCAGCTGGTACTTCACCCCAAGGGCTTCATCCTCCAAAGGAAGGCCGTTGATGTGCATTTGACCACCTTGATATTCCAAGTGCTGTGGAGCTTCGTAGGCCAAAAAGTCCATCCACGCATTGCTGTCGTCGGTCCCAGGATTGAGCGTCGCAAGGACCTGGAGTCCCCCGGCCGGCATCGGTGCTTCAATTGCGCCGCTCCGGTATCCTGCGAAAGACAGCGATGAAGGGGAAAGGGGGCTGTCTGTGAGGGACAACGACTCCCCTTCCCATGTGTACATCAGTTCCGAGCCCGTGCCGCTGCCAGCCGTGCGCATGGCCGCAGCAAAGCGAATCTGTGCCGGCTCACCCACCACCGGGGAAGCCACTGGAATGTTGTAGGCCTTGACGTTGGCACCCAGCGCACTCAATCGGTCTCCAAACCAATTCCGACCTGATTTGATCAAATTGAACTCGTGGGTCTCTTCCACCCCCCGGGCTAGATGTGAAGTGCGGGTTTCGGCCACCTCTTCGCCAAAGCCTTGAGCCGTCTCCATGCCCATCCATTCCAACTCCTCAGGGGCATCCAACCTCAAAAACCACTTGGCCGTATCTCCCCAAAAAGGCGATGTGTGACGCCACCCGTCTTCAGCAGACCAACTCCACCGTTCGTGGGATCGCGCGTGCCAACAGACCTCATCTCCTGGGTCAAAAGACCCATCCCCCAAGCCCCGCCAAACCACACGTTGCTGGGGCAAGTCCAAGGGTCGATCCGCGTCGTTGTCAATCGGCAAATTCCCGCCTCCTTGGCCAAACAACCGCAGCCCTGCGACATCCAAATCTTCCGGCTGAATACCAGCTTCCGCCAACTCATCGTAGCCGATGCAGTGCACGCCTTCTTCCGTGGTCGCGAAGGCCAGCCACTCGCCCTCAGAGCGCACACTCGCCGTCGGCCATTCCCTTGTCTCCCGGTTCAGAGCCATGGGTGAAGCCCCCAGCGTCGCCTCGACGCCCAACAACCTCTGCCATGCTTCGCCATCCCAACGAAACGCTTGCCCCTCACCCACAATCCTCGATTGACCTTGAGACGTTTGAGAAGTCCATCGCCACGGCTGGTGACTTTTGGACAGGTTTGCCTGCCGAAGCCGCGTGTTCAACTCGAAGGAACACGCCACCCATTCCCAGCGCTGGCCTAAAACCTCGACCCCAGGCCATGGTGACTCCATGCCTTTTACGACTGTCAACTTGGGATCCATGGGCTCAGCTTCCAAGGCAAGCCACATTTCGTCCTCAGACCATTGGCGGTCGAATTCCAAAACAATTTGGGCGTGGGTGCTGAAGGCCCCAAACACCGCGAACATCACTGCAGCGGCATACGACAAGCCCCTCCACACACGTTTCCATGTGGACAACCTTGTCTTGGGCAAGGCATTCGAAGGCAAAAACACCTGCAAATTCGCGAGTAGCATTGGCACAATCATATTCAATCCCATGGGTCTTGGTACGCACAAACTTCGGGCTTATTGCCCGTGGTCTGGCCGCGGCTTGGAACAGGCCAATGCATTCCACAAAGGGGCGAGGTTCACGCCCTCTACGTCGCCAAAATTCCGTAGTATTGTGGGTTCAATAGTCCGTTCAATCATGACAAAATTCACCTCCTGCCTTCTGCTCATCGCCACCGTGTGCGCCATGGTGGTGGCCGTCGCGCCCCAACAAGCGCACGCCCAGGACCCGGAGTTTTCGCAATTCTATAGCAACCCGTTGTTGTTGAATCCCGCCTTTGCCGGAACTGCCCGCGGGCCGCGCGTGGTGATGTCTCACCGCAACCAGTGGCCCGCCATGAGTGGGGCATTCGTGACCCAAGCGGTGAGCTACGACCAACATTTCAGCAGCATCCAAGGAGGATTGGGATTGACGGTGATGCACGACCAAGCCGGTCAAAACACCCTGAACACCACCCGCATCACCGGGATGTACAGCTACCAACAAGCCATCACCCGGAAGTTGTCTCTGCGTGCCGCACTTGAGGCCAGCTACTTCCAGAAGGCCCTGGACTGGAGCAACCTGACGTTCGGCGACATGATTGATCCACGCCGCGGATTTATTTACGAGACCGCAGACACGCCACGCGGCGAGACTGTGAAGAAGGTGGACTTTGGTGCAGGACTGTTGGCCTTCACCGAGAAATTCTACATCGGCGCTGCCGCCACCCACTTGAACGAGCCCAACGAAAGCTTGGTGGTCGGCGTCAGCCGTTTGCCCATGAAGTTCACAGGTCATGCTGGGGCCAAGCTGCCTTTGCAACGCTCGGTCCGCGGGGTGGAAGCCTGGATTTCCCCCAACGTGCTCTATCGGGTGCAGGGTGAGTTCCAGCAACTCAACCTTGGCGTCTACGTGAGCAAAGGCCCGCTCGTGGGCGGCATTTGGCACCGTGGATTCTTCTCCGAGGACACACGGGATGCCCTCATCGTCCTTGTGGGCGTAGAAACCGGCATGATGCGCTTCGGCTACAGCTACGACATCACAATCTCAGACTTGACCCCTGCCACTGGTGGGGCCCATGAACTTAGCCTGAGCATGAAATTTGCCTCGCCACAGAGGTCCAAATTCAGATCGGTGTCCTGCCCCACCTTCTGAATTGACAACGAAACCTGCACAATCGAAATCTGAAAATTGAAACCCCACACCATGAGTCAAAAGCACATACTTGGCTTGTTCAGCATGGCGCTCGGTCTAATCACCTTGAGCGGATGCTACTACGAGCGTTCTGGCGCGACAGGTTGGGCCTACAACTTTGAAGCCAACGGTGGCTTCGAACGCCCATCTTACTTCGAGCAAGAAACCGGTCCTGGCTTGATCTTCGTGGAAGGCGGAACCTTCACCATGGGTTCAGTCGACGATGATTTGAACTACGAGTGGGACAACATTCCCCGCCGATCCACCGTGTCTTCTTTCTACATGGATGAAACCGAAGTGACCAACCACTTCTACCTTGAGTACACATCTTGGTTGAACCGAGTCTATGGCTCTTCCTATCCAGAAATCGTGGAACGGGCCCTTCCCGACACCGCGGCTTGGCGGAACAAACTCGCCTACAACGAGCCGATGGTGAACTACTACTTACGTCACCCTGCGTACCGTGACTACCCAGTCGTTGGCGTGAGCTGGTTGCAGGCCACCGAGTTCTGCAAGTGGCGTTCGGACCGTGTCAACGAAGGCATCCTCGTTCGTGAGGGCTTGCTCGTGCACAACCCAGACGCCCAAGTGGACGAGGAGCACTTCACCACTGAAACCTACTTGTCCGGACAATACCAAGGTGAGCGCCTTCGCGAAGGCTTGCCCAGCTACAGCATCAACAGCGACTTCCGCGATGTCAAAATGGAAGACGGGGTGATGTTGCCAGCCTACCGACTCCCCACAGAAGCGGAATGGGAATTCGCAGCTTTGGGCTTGATCGGAAACAGCATTGGAGAGCTGGTAACGGAACGTCGCACGTACCCCTGGAACGGTCACTTCGTGCGGAACGGTGACAGTCGTACCGCGGGATACGGCTCCATCAATGCCAACTTCGTGAAAGGCAACGGTGACTACATGGGTGTCGCAGGCGCACTCGATGACTTTGGCGACATCACCGTGAACGTGTACCAGTACGCGCCGAACGACTACGGGCTCTACAACATGGCTGGAAACGTGAACGAATGGGTGATGGACGTGTACCGTCCCTTGTCCATCCAGGACAACAACGAATTCCGCCCCTTCCGTGGAAACGTTTACGAGACCCGTCGATTGAATGCCGAGGGACGCCCTGTCGACAAGTACGACTACGTGGTGTACAACATCGAAGGCGTGAAGTCCTTTCTTCAGGTCTACGAGACCGAGGGCAACATGGTCGGTGCATTCACGCCGGAAGATGTGGACCTCATGGGCAACTTGAACCAGAAAGTCACTGACGCAGAGGAGCGCATGAAATCCAAGCGTTTTGAAGAGGGACAGACCCTCATGCAAGACGCGATGGACCTCATCGTGGACAGCGATGCCATCGCCGCTGCGGACCTTCGCAAGGGCTTCAGCGAGAACATCGATGCCTTGCCAGGCCAAATCCAAATGCGCAAAGAAAGTGTGGAGGAAAACCTCAACCGCACGAACTACCGCGTGGCCGACAATGTCGACTACCTCGACGGCGATCGAAACAGCTCCTTTGACTTCGCGGCCCAAAGTGCAGAGGAGGACGCCATGCAAGACAAGCGTGTTTACAACTACGGTGGTTCGACCATGATCAGCAACCGCAGCCGAGTTTACAAAGGCGGCGGCTGGGACGATCGTGCGTATTACCTCATTCCAGGAACACGTCGCTTCCTCGACGAGCGCCAGAGTTCAGCAAGCATCGGATTTCGATGCGCCATGGATCGCCTCGGCACCCCCGTGCCGTTCGCGGGTCAATGATGACACCCATTCAACCCCCGAGCATTTCACTCGGGGGTTTTCTTTGTCCTGACGCGAAGCCATGACCACCTCTTTCCGCACCGACAATTCCGTGGTTGAACGCCTCTTGAAAGAGGTCAAGCACGCCAAAGGTGTGTCTACGGACACGCGAGACACGCTCGAAGGCCTTGTGTTTTGGGCGCTCAGAGGCGAGCGGTTCGACGGCAACGATTTTGTGGAAGCTGCTTTGGAGCAAGGTGCCGCTCACGTGGTCTCCGATCGCGCACATTGGAATGCCGAATCGCGTGTCACTGTGGTTGAAGATGTGTTGGACGCCCTGCAGGCCACCGCGCGATCCCTGCGCCGGACTTGGGATTGCCCTGTGCTGGCGCTCACAGGTAGCAACGGAAAAACCACCACCAAGGAGCTCATACGCGATGTGTTGGCTGAAGGGCTGGAAGTCCATGCGACTTCCGGAAACTTCAACAACCACATCGGAGTGCCCCTGACCTTGCTAGGCGCGCCAGCCCACCCTGAATTCGTGGTTGTGGAAATGGGTGCAAACCACCAGCAGGAAATTGCATTGCTCTGTACCATCACCGAACCGTCGCATGGCTGCATCACCAACATCGGACTGGCGCACTTGGAAGGCTTCAGAGGTGAAGAAGGGGTGTACAAAGGGAAGAAAGAGCTGTTCGACCACATCGCCGCGACAAATGGGGCAGCCTTTGTGAACATGGGCGACCCCAAAGTGGTGCGCGCTGCTGAACAGGTGGACCGTCAAGTGACCATCTCTTCAGACGGTTGGCAGTGGAGCCGTTCTGCGGGCGAAGGACCTGCGACTGTCAGATGCCCAAGTGGCGCATCTTTCGAAGTGAACCTTGAAGGGGATTACAACTTGATCAATGTGGTCATCGCATGGAGTGTGGGCCGCCACTTTGGGATTGCAGAAGCCCTATGCACACAAGCCCTGAGCGCTTACCTCCCGTCCAACCACCGGTCACAAGTGGTCCACACCAAACGAAACTGGGTGCTGTTGGACGCCTACAACGCGAACCCCAGCAGTGTGACCCAAGCTGTGGCGTCTTTTGCGACGACTGGGCACATGCAACCCCTTGTGGTACTTGGAGACATGGGCGAGCTGGGTGAGGCCAGCGAGAAGGCCCACCGCCACGTCGTTGAAGACACCTTGGGACGGGGACTGGAACTGTGGACGGTGGGGACTGAGTTCGGTCGAATTCCTGTGCAAAAAGACCAGGCGAGAACACATTTCGACAACCTCGATGCGTTGGTGGCCCAAGTGGAAGAAAATCCGACGACAGGATGTCAAATTTTGGTCAAAGGAAGCCGCAGCGCTGGCCTAGAGAAGCTGATGCCTTACCTGTGACGCAAACTATCTTTGCCGAATGACGCTGATTGAAGAATTGAAGTGGCGAGGCCTGCTGCATGACATCATGCCAGGCACAGAGGAACTGCTTGCGAAGGAACAAGTGAAAGCCTACGTTGGATTCGATCCCACGGCAGACAGCTTGCACATTGGCAACCTCGTGCCCATCATGCTTTTGGTGCACTGGCAACGTGCCGGACACACACCCATCGCCCTGGTGGGTGGCGCGACCGGAATGGTGGGCGACCCCAGCGGCAAAGCGGCAGAACGCCAGTTCCTGGATGTCGACGTCATCCAACACAATTTGTCAGCCCAACGTGCGCAACTGGAAAGGTTCTTGGACTTCACCGGAACCAACGCGGCCAAGGTGGTCAACAACCACGACTGGTTCAAGGACTTCAGCTTTCTCGACTTCATTCGGGACGTGGGGAAGCACATTACGGTGAATTACATGATGTCCAAGGACAGCGTGAAAAACCGCCTCGACACGGGCATGAGCTTCACCGAGTTCACCTACCAATTGGTGCAAGGCTACGACTTCTACCACCTTTGGAAACACCACGGCGTGAAAGTCCAGATGGGCGGCAGCGACCAATGGGGCAACATCGTCACAGGCACCGAGTTGATTCGCCGCAAGGGCGCCGGACAGGCATTCGCCATCACGGCTCCGCTCATCACCAAGGCTGACGGCTCCAAGTTTGGCAAGAGCGAGGGCGGCAACGTGTGGCTCGACAAGTCACGCACCTCGGCCTACAAATTCTACCAATACTGGATCAACGCCGCAGACGAAGACGCTTCACGCTACCTCCGCATCTTCACCTTGTTGCCCAAGGAGGACATCGAGCGCATCGAGGCGGAGCATGCTGAACACCCCGGCAGGCGTGCCATGCAGAATGCCTTGGCGGAAGACGTCACACGACGCATCCACGGGCAAGAAGACCTGGACACGGCGATTGCCGCGAGCAAACTGCTCTTCGGCAAAAGCTCCGAGGAAGACCTCCGTGCGTTGCCTGAATCTGAACTGCTTTCTGTGTTCGAGGGCGTCCCCCAACGGGTTCTCCGCCGATCTGAACTGGAGAAAGGCGTGGGCATCATCGACGCACTGGCTGGAGGAGAAACCCCTTTTTTGGCAAGCAACGGAGAGGTGCGTCGGGCATTGAAAGAAGGCAGCGTGAGCGTCAACAAAGTGAAAGTGAACGATCAAAAGGTGCTGACCACGGAGGACCTTCTGGGCACAGGATTGGTGCTTCTGCAGCGGGGAAAGAAGAACTGCTTCTTGGTCCGGGTCGCGGACTGAACTTAGCCGAACAACGCGGTCAAGTCCCGGCCTTCGACGAGGTAGAGGAAGATCACCAACATCACGGACACCACCAACCCGATGGTGGCCTTGCCCAGGTCTGAAAAGACCATTTTGGCAACTTGTCGGCCGTCTTGGTTGGCTTCAGACAGTCGGATACGCAAGGCCACTTCCCGGCCGGCAAGCATTCCCAAGAAGACCCAGGTGGTGCTCATGGGGATCTTCGCACCAATGCCCAACATGTCAAACTTGAAAAGCAGCAGCACGAGGCCGTAGAAGAAGTCAATGAACGTGGCCGACCGGATGTCTTGGGTGTTGGTCTTCACCCGAACGATTTCCTGAATCTTGCCACCCCGGCGGTAGAAGATGTAACCCAACATGGCGAGCAAAGTGACGAGAGCAAAGGCAAATGTCCCCGCCCCCACTTGGTCAGGAT
The DNA here is from genome assembly GCA_002469765.1 of Flavobacteriales bacterium UBA7382. GTDB lineage: Bacteria > Bacteroidota > Bacteroidia > Flavobacteriales_D > Sanyastnellaceae > UBA11663. The sequence continues at coordinate 19,330 of DKNS01000083.1, forward strand.
GGCCCAAATAAACCATGATGTTGACCAAATCCTGGGTCAACCATTGGCTCCACAAGAAACCCGTGGACGACCATTGTAGAATCGTCCAAAATGTCTTGTTGGTCCACAAGCCATGGTTTTCACCGTCGAAAGGCCGCTGCAAGAACAACCGTTCGGTCAATCGACTCAGCGCAAAAAACGCCACGATGGCGAAGGTGAACGCGACGCCGTAACCGCCCAAACTCTTGATCAGCATTTGGGGCAAAGCCTTGGGCGCAAAGAAGGTCAGCACCAAGAAGGTGGTGCTCACCGGGATGCCAAGTCGGGTGATGAACAGAAGCGCAAGCGGAGGCAGAACATACCAGACACTGATGGTAGGGAACGTCACAGCATCCTTAAAAATGCCGTCAAACTTTCCAAACGTGAGGTCGTCCCCTTTTCCTCCGAGGTACTCACCGTATCCGAGGTAGCCCAACGTGACAACCACGGCCATGATGGAGCCTGCAAACAACCAGAGTTGCCACCATTTGCGACGCTCGTTGGACACCAAGAACGTGCCCAAAGTTTGGATGCTGTCGTTCCCGACCACAGAGTAGGCGGCCAACGCAAATCCCAAAAGCGCGAATGTCTGTTCCAAGGTGTGAGTGTCGCAGGTGATGCTTCCGCGGGCGCAAGATGGTTGAAGTATGGCAACCTGACAACGATTCGAGGTTATGATTTCACTCGGAAGCCAGCAAACTGCATCCCCTCACCTCGGAATGGTCCATCCGCCCCAGGAGCTTGAGCCCTTCTGGACGCCATTGCGCCACATCCGACGTGGCCAAAAATGAGCAACTGTGCACGTTGGCAAGGTCCACCACATCCAAGCGT
>DKNS01000131.1 GCA_002469765.1 Flavobacteriales bacterium UBA7382
TTGATGCCGTAACCCAGGTGAGCGTTGTCAGGGTTGGTCGGGGTGGGGTAGATGTCGTGAAGCTTGACATCTCTGAACACAAAGTCTTTCACAGTGGACGCGTCCGCAACCACCTTGATTCCAAATCGCACGTTCTTGCCCGATCCCCAATCGTTGGTTTCTCCCAAAAACGTGGGCAGTTTCTTCACCTCGCCATTGTCATCCAGGTGGGAAGCTTGGTTGGTGAAGTCCAAGTCTTGGACAACAATGTGGCTGTCGTTGTAGATCAAAAGGGAAGCTTGGTAGCCGTCCCCGTCAAGGGTAGGTCTTGGCTGTGTGGCGTTGCCGTAGGCTCCAACGACGATGGGCGCCTCCTCCGTACCAGAGCCCTGAAGGTGAAACATGCCAAGCCAGGTTCCACCGCGCTCAAACAAGATGCTGTCGCCTGGCACGAATGGTTGATCATTAAGCGCATCCAAGGATTTCCATGCGTCGTCTGGTGAGAATCCCGACAAAGCGTCGTTTCCATTGTTGGACACATGGTAGGTGTGCTGCGCATGGATGGAAAGAGAACACAGCGTAAGTCCCAGACAGCAAGCGCCGACTATCATGTTCATGGCATTGCGGTGATGTTTCGAACGGGACACACTCATGGTTGTAATGTACCTTCGTCCTGACACCGTTAATCAACCCATTGTAAGAGTTATGACCACTTCCCTGCGCATTTCCTTGAGCGTCGCCAGCATGGCTTTCCTGTTGTTCTCATTCATGTTCAATGCCACGTGCATGAACGGACAGATTGTGTACGATTGGCAAGGCTCCAAAGAAGGGTGGGTTCCCGCCAGTGAATCCGACTTGGGGTGCAACCTCATTGAACAGTCCGAGGCCATGGCCATGCGCGCCTTCAACACGACCCCGGTCATGCGAAGCGGCACAGTCAATCAGAGTTTGGACATCGATGCCAGCACCTACGACCGCGTCCAAATCACATTGAGAAACCCCACAACCTCGGGAAACCCCAATGCACGTCTTTTCGCATATGCTCCTGAAACCAACGCATTCATGTGCCATTGGAATGTTCCCGTGGACACGGAGATGGAGGATTTCCAAACGTACACCTTGGATTTGACGAGCACCCCCAACAGTGGAAGTGGCACCTTTGAAGGAACTGTGGGACGGTTTGGTTGGAGGGGCCCTTGGGGTGTGGCAAATGGAGACACCATTTATTGGAAGCAAATGGTCCTGTACAATTCTGTGGGCTGCACCGATTCGCAAGCGTGCAATTATGCGCCTTACGCAGAATTGGACAACGGCATGTGCGTCTTGGTCGGAGATTCGTGTGACGACGGCAACGACGACACGATCAACGACATGATCACAGCCGATTGCCTGTGCGCAGGGGAAGTGGATGCGGTGAAGGAACAGCCAAGAACTTGGTCGTTGGACATGGCTCCCAACCCCGTGTCAACTCAGCTTATGGTGACCTCCAGCACGCCCCTTGGTCAATTCAGGGTTCTTGACGTTCAAGGCAAGGTGTGGATGACACAGCATTCTCAATCGGCCACCACGTCCATCGACGTGTCAGGGCTGTCGCCGGGCACTTATTTCTTGGAGACCAGCATGGGGAGAAATCACCAAGTCGAAAGATTCATGGTTCAGCGCCCTTGAGCCAGCCGTGATGGGGCATGGTCGTTCATTGAGGTGGAGGTTGCTTTTGACGGCGACAGTGGGGGCTGCCATGTCATGCAATTCAGGCGGACTTGAGCATCACAACAACCCGCGAAATGTCCTTTTCTTGGTCGCGGATGACTTGAACTGCATGCTGGGGTGTTACGGCGATTCTCTTGCGTCGACGCCATATTTGGATGCCTTGGCTGAGCAAGGGGTTCGTTTTGACCAAGCCCATTGCCAATATCCACTCTGTGGTCCGTCTCGAACTAGTTTCCTCACAGGCCTTTACCCGTCTCAGTCTGGGGTCCGACAGAATCGAGTCATGCTTCGGGAAGCCCTGCCGGAGGTGGTGACCTTGCCTCAATTGTTCAGGCAGCATGGGTATCAAGTGACCCGTGTGGGCAAGCTGTTTCATTACGACAACCCTGGGGAAATTGGCACGTCAGGGCAAGACGACAATCCTTCTTGGGATCAGACTTTCAATCCATCAGGTCGAGACAAACGCGAAGAACACCTCATCCATTCGCTCGTCGAAGGCAGGTTCGGAGGGACGCTGAGTTGGCTTCGTTCTGAGGGAGACGAGGAGGAATACACCGACGGCATGGTGGCCTCACTCACGATCGAAAAGCTCCACGCGCATGCGCAATCTGGACAACCCTTTTTCTTGGCGGCCGGATTTTTCAGGCCTCACACTCCCTTTGTGGCGCCGGCGGCCTTCTTTGAAATGAACCCTCGAGAAGGGATTGTGGTGCCAGATTACGCCGATTCAAGTTTGGCGCAGCTTCCCCCGCTGGCCCAACGCTCCATTCGGGGCAAGAAAGTCCAGGTTGATTTGGCGCAGGACACGGCACAGATCGTGATTCAAGCGTACCGAGCGTCCGTGTCGTTCGTCGATGCGCAAGTGGGAAAAGTGCTCATGGCTTTGAAAGAAACGGGGCTTGACGACAACACGCTGGTGGTCTTTTTGAGCGACCACGGATACCACCTCGGCGAACATGGCCACTGGCAAAAGCAAACGTTGTTTGAAGAGGCCACAAGGGTGCCAATGATTTTCAGAAATCCTGACGAACCGAGTTCAGGCGACACAGAAGTTGGACCAGTGGAGTTGGTGGACCTTTACCCTACAGTGGCCGCGTGGGCTGGGTTGGTGCCTCCTGATGGGCTTCCCGGCAGAAACGTGCTGGCGAATCGCAACGCAGAAAAGAAAACCCGAGCGGGCGCATACACGGAATGGAGAAAAGGTGCATCCCTTCGTACCGAGGGTCACCGCATCACCCGATGGGGAGAGGAGGGTGAGTTGGGTTGGGAGCTTTACGACCACGAGATGGATCCCGATGAGTTGGACAACTTGGCAGGTCATCCGGACATGCGTGAAACGCTGGATTCTCTTCAACAAGCCCTGTTGCGAATGGACTCCGCTCATAAGATTGTCCCAGATGGCGTGGGTCCAATCAATCCCTTGGCAAAGCCTTTGCCTCGCACGCCACCTTTGCTGAAATCCCCACCCGTTAAATTGCCCGAGTCATGAGAATGCAAGTGTTGGTGTTGTG
>DKNS01000184.1:0-1426 GCA_002469765.1 Flavobacteriales bacterium UBA7382
GAGGTCCGAAGCGGATTCGAACCGCTGTAGCAGCTTTTGCAGAGCTGAGCCTAGCCACTCGGCCATCGGACCCTTCCGTGGCGATTTCTCGCCGTGGGTTGGCGAATATACGCAAGCGGGTTCTCTTGGGTTTCGTTTTCTTGGGATAAAATCCGGAAAGGCGCGCAGGCAGGGCGGTTCAGGGGGTGGATGGATGCCCTACTTTTGGCTTCATGAAGAGTTTGAGCTGGGTGCCCAATGCGTTGACCCTTGGCAATTTGCTGGGGGGTGCGGTGGTGTGTTGGGCGGCGGCGTCTGGAGAATTTCTGGGCCAGGCGTTGTTGTGGGATTCCGCAGGCGTGGACATGGCCTTGGCCACCCAACTCGTGGCTGTGGTGTGGATGCTTGCCATGTTGTGCGACGCGTTCGATGGCTGGGCGGCCCGCAAACTTGGGGTCGACGGCGAGCTGGGCGTGCAGTTGGACAGCCTTGCCGATGTGGTCACAGGCGGGTTGGCCCCGGCGATGGTGGCCATGCGGTTGTTCCAGGACGACGGCGGGCCGGGCTTGACCTGGGTCATGTTCGCCAGCTTGGGGGTGGCGGCCGCGGCCGCGTACCGGCTCGCGCGGTTCAACGTGACCGCTGAATCAGGAGACGGCGACACCCGTTTTGAGGGCCTGCCTGCCCCGGCGGCTGGCATCTTTTGGATGGGCGTGATGCTGGCGTGGGGGGAATTGCAAGGGGGACCTGACGTGTTGTTGCCTGTGGCGTTCGCGTGGCTTGGCTTGGTGGTGGTGCCCCTCGCGATGGTGAGCACCCGCAAGATGTGGGGCTTGAAAGGCTTCGGAAAAGAGCCGGACGTGGACACCTGGCGCGGCGTGCTCATTCCCTCCATTGTGGGGGTGGCTGTGGGGACGTGGTTTGGGCTGGGCAGCGTGTTCCTTGCAGTGCCCTTGTGTTTACTTTTGTACCTCGGTTTGGCCATGGCAACGACGCCTCAAGGGTCCGCCGGTTGAGATTCACACCACACGCATCCACGCACATGAAATTCCGCGCTGCCATCGACATCATGCCCCTTCCCGCATTGTTGGATCCCCAGGGCAAAGCCGTCAGCACCAACCTGCCCAACATCGGGTTGTCGGACATCAGCAACGTGCGCATCGGCAAGCACGTCACCCTCGAAGTGGAGGCGGACAGCCCTGAGGCGGCCGAGTCTCAGGTGAACGAAGCGTGCACCAAGCTCCTCGTCAACGAGATCATGGAGGGGTTCACCTTCCGCCTCGAGGAGGTCAAGTAACCCTTCCCCAACTCAGAGCAAGCCTGCGGCGCTGAGGAGCGCATAGAGCTGCGCTGGGGTGGCCACACCCTCCACGACCGCCACGCGGTCGGTCCACGCCCTGCTGTCCTCCTTGTACACCCCAAACGTCGGCGCCCCAGATCGCGAGGG
>DKNS01000184.1:1757-11547 GCA_002469765.1 Flavobacteriales bacterium UBA7382
GGGCGTTCTTCCCGCAACGTGTACGCCACGTCCATGGGAAAGGTGGAGTCGCCCATGAAGATTTGGCCTTCAGAGAAGCTGTAGAGGATGCCGTCTGAGAAGTGGGTGTTGCCTAACACGAGCTGGCCTTCGCGCACCGTGTAGGCGATGTCCAGGGCGCTGGAGCTGAACCCCCGGTGCAGGTGCACCTCGTCCCACATGCCGTCGTCCTGCAGGGTGAAGGCGACCTCGCCAGACCACGTCGCGCCCATGCGCACCACGTTGTTCTCGACGTGGGCGATCATGTCCCGGAAGACGAGCTGGTCGTCGGGAAACAGATGCACGCGCTGGCCCCAGCCCAGGGTCCAGGTGCACAGCGTCAGGAAAGTGGCAAGGATGAATCTCACACAGGCAAGTTCGCCACCTCGCAGGCGACTTTCCAAGCTTGGGTGGCGTCGGCGATCAAATCCTCGGGATGCTCCAAGCCTACCGACAGCCGCACGAAGCCTTCGGTGATGCCAAGTGACTCCTTCGTTGCGACCGGCACGCCGGCATGGGTCATGCTTGCAGGGTGCTCGGCGAGGCTCTCGGTGGAGCCCAGGCTCACGGCGAGTTTGAACAACTTCAGGGCGTCGAGGAACGCAAACGCGCCTTCGCGGCCGCCCGGGACGGTCAAGCCCACCATGGAGCCACCGCCTTTTTGTTGGGCTTGTGCGATTGAGGCGTCTTCGCCCATGGCGGTGAGGTCTTCCACCCACGCCGATTTGACCGCATCCGCGCCGCACATCTCACGCAAGTACGCCAGGAGCAGCCCTGCGTTTTCTTGCTGGCGTTCGATGCGCACATGGAGGGTCTCCATGGAGCGCGCGAGCATCCACGCCGTGTGCGGGTCGATCATGCCGCCGAGGAACGTGCGGAATTCTTTCACTTTGGCGATGGCTTCCGCCGTACCTGAGGCGCCGCCGGCGATCAGGTCGCTGTGGCCGCCGAGGTATTTCGTGGCCGAGTACAGCACGACGTCCGCCCCCTCTTCCAAGGGACGCTGCAACACGGGCCCCAAGTACGTGTTGTCCACCATGACCAGGATGCGGTGTGACTCGGTGCTGTGGGTGGCCGCCCATTCGGCCGCCGTCCGGATGCGCTGGATTTGCATCGTGGGGTTGGCAGGCGTTTCGAGGTAGATGATGCCGGGCAGCTTGCCGCCCGTGGCGATCAAATCGAGGTCCAATCTCTCCAACCCTTCCAGCTGGCGCACTTCGCGACCCATGGAGGGCATGACTTCGTCCAAGAAATGGTGCGTGCCGCCGTACAAGGGCCCGACGTACCAAACTGGGCGGTCGGTACTAGACCACGCCAAGAGGGTGGTGCTGATGGCGGCCATGCCGCTGGCAAACAAGGCCGAGTCTTCGCTGTCGTCCCATGCGGCAAGGCGCGCTTCCGCCATCCGGAGGGTGGGATTGCCCAAGCGGCTGTAGATGAACCCGTCTGGCGGGGTCTCGGCGCCTTCCACGCCGTACGCCGTTTCCATGTGGGCGGCGCCGGTGCGGGCGTCTGGGAACACAAAGGTGGATGCAGGGTGCAAAGGCGGCTTCACCGCCATGTTGGCCTCCTCAGGCCGGTATCCCGCGAACATGGCACGGGTTTCAAGACGCGTCTTCATGCCCAGAAGGTTCCGACATTTGTCGCTTCATGTCAAATGAAACAGAACAAATTGAGATAATTAGGCAAAATATGCGACATTTGTTTTGTTTAGGAATGTAAAATCAGGACAAAAGGAGAACATCTGAACCTCATGGACGCACTGGACCACGCGATTTTGGAGCATTTGAAGTTTGACGGGCGGTCAAGCATGCAAGACCTCAGCGAGCTCACAGGGTTGAGCCGGAGCGCTGCATTCACCCGCGTCAAAAGGCTGGAGGACCAAGGTGTGATCACTGGCTACACTGTGCGAGTCGACCGTAAGAAGCTGGGCAAGGAGATTCGGGCGTATTGCAACGTGTCGCTGAAGCTTCACGAACGGGAGTTGTTGGAGGAATTCGAGGGCGAGATTGGCCGTCACCGGGAGGTGCGCGCATGCTACCACCTCACTGGGGACTTCGATTACTTGGTGGAGGTGGAGGTTGCCAACATGGACGCGTACCACCGGTTCATCACCCAGCGCCTTGCAGCCATGCCCAACATCGCCACAGTGCAGAGCACGTTCGTGATGAAGGACATCCTCACGCCCTGATGGCGCGCTTCTTGCGGAAAGGCCTTAGGCTTCGATGGCCGCGATTCCAGGCAAAGTCTTTCCTTCCAGCACCTCGAGCATGGCCCCGCCGCCTGTGCTGACGTAGCTCACGTCGCTGGCGAGTCCAGCCTTGTTGATGGCCGCCACAGAATCGCCTCCGCCGATCAGCGTGAAGGCGCCGTGCTCTGCGGTGACCTTGGCCAATGCCGAAGCCACGTCGTTGGTGCCCCCGGCAAACGCATTCATTTCAAACACGCCCATGGGCCCATTCCAAAGAATCGTCCGGCTTGTCAGTACGGCTTGCACAAAGCGCTCGCGCGTCTCAGGTCCGATGTCCAAGCCCATCCACTTGTCAGGGATGGCGTCGGTGGGGTGAACTTCCGTGTTGGCATCTGGGGCGAAGTCGTCTGCGCACAACGTGTCGATCGGGAGAAGCATTTCCGTTCCTGCAGCCTCTACCTTGGAAAGAATGGCGCGCGCCTTGTCCAGCATGTCGTCTTCCACCAAGCTGGTGCCGATGCTTCCGCCTTGCGCCTTCACGAAGGTGTAAGCCATGCCCCCTCCCACAATCAGCTTGTCCACGCGGTCCACCAGGTTCTCTAGGATGCTCAGCTTGCTGCTCACCTTGGCACCTCCAATGATGGCAAGCAGGGGCTTGGCTGGCGTCGAAAGCACGTTGTTGAGGGCCTCCACTTCTCCTTGCATCAGCAGACCAAACGCCTTGTCCTCTGGGAAGAACTTCGCAATGACTGCAGTGGATGCGTGGGCGCGGTGGGCGGTCCCAAATGCGTCGTTCACGTACACGTCGCCGTTCTCGGCGAGTTGGCCTGCGAAGAACTCATCACCGGCCTTTTCTTCGCCATGGAAACGCAGGTTCTCCAACAGCGCCACCTCGCCAGGCTCGAGGCCTTGGGTGACGTCAAGAGCTTGGTCGCCCACACAGTCGTCGGCGAACTTCACTTGCCGGCCCAGCAGCTCGGACAGGCGTCCGACCACATGCTTGAGCGACAGCTCTTCGCTTGGCCCTTTTGGCCGGCCCAAGTGGCTCATGAGCACGACAGAGGCGCCGCCGTCCAACAACGCTTGGATGGTGGGCACGGCCCGGCGGATGCGGGTGTCGTCGGTGATCTGTTGGGTGTCGTCGAGAGGGACGTTGAAGTCCACGCGCACCAGCGCGCGCTTGCCTTGGAGGTCGAGGTCGTTCAGGGTCATGTTCTTGAAGTCTGGAGAGTGGTCGGGGCGAAGGGTCATGCCGTGAACAAGGAGGCCATGCTGACCAACTCGTCCACGTGCGTGTTCAGTTCTGCAATCGGAATTCGCTCCTGCTGCATGGTGTCACGGTTGCGCACCGTCACGGCGTGATCCTCAAGGGTGTCGTGGTCGACCGTGATGCAGAGCGGCGTGCCGATGGCGTCCTGGCGACGGTAGCGACGACCGATGGCGTCCTTTTCGTCGTATTGGACGTTGTGATGAAGCTGTAGCTTTGCCAGAACCTCGCGCGCTTTTTCTGGCAAGCCGTCCTTCTTGATGAGCGGCAACACGGCAGCTTTCACCGGGGCCAGTCCAAACGGAATGCGCATCACTGTGCGTGTGCTGCCATCCTCCAGCGTCTCCTCGCGGAGCGCGCTGCTGAGCACGGCCAAGAACATGCGGTCCAACCCGATCGAGGTCTCCAGCACGCAAGGCACGTAGCTCTCTTGGGTTTCCGGGTCGAAGTAGCGCAGCTTTTTGTTGCTGAATTCTTCGTGTTGCTTGAGGTCGAAGTCCGTGCGGGAGTGGATGCCCTCGAGCTCCTTGAAGCCCATGGGGAAGTTGAACTCGATGTCACATGCGGCGTCGGCGTAGTGCGCCAGCTTGATGTGGTCGTGGAATCGGTAGTTCTCCTCGCCGAGGCACAGGGCCTTGTGCCACTTGATTCGGGCCTCTTTCCAGTGGCTGTACCACTCGGCTTGGGTGCCGGGCTTGATGAAGAATTGCATCTCCATCTGCTCAAACTCCCGCATTCGGAAAATGAATTGGCGTGCGATGATTTCGTTGCGGAAAGCCTTGCCGATTTGAGCAATGCCAAACGGAAGCTTCATCCGTCCGCTCTTCTGCACGTTCAGGTAATTCACGAAGATGCCCTGTGCCGTTTCAGGACGGAGGTACACCGCGCCAGAGTCGCCACTGACGGCGCCGAGCTCGGTCTTGAACATCAAGTTAAACTGACGCACGTCCGTCCAGTTCTTGGAGCCGCTTACTGGGCAGGTGATGCCCAAATCCTCAATCAACGTCTTGACGGCGCCCAAATCCTCCGCGTCCATCGCCGCCTTGAACTTGGCGTTGATGCCGTCGATGTCACCCTGGCGGCGAAGCACCTGGGGGTTGGTGCTGCGGAACTGCGCCTCGTCGAAGTCGTCGCCAAACCGCTTGGCCGCCTTGGTGACGTCCTTGTTGATTTTGCCCTCGATCTTGGCAATGTGCTCCTCGATCAGCACATCGGCGCGGTAGCGCTTTTTGCTGTCTTTGTTGTCGATGAGCGGGTCGTTGAAGGCATCCACGTGTCCGGAGGCTTTCCAGGTCGTGGGATGCATGAAGATGGCCGAGTCGATGCCAACGATGTTCTCGTTCATGCGCACCATGGCTGTCCACCAGTACTGCTTGATGTTGTTCTTCAGCTCGCTGCCGAGTTGGCCGTAGTCGTAGGCGGCGCTCAAGCCGTCGTAGATCTCGCTGCTGGGAAAGACAAAGCCGTACTCCTTGGCGTGGCTGATGATTTTCTTCAATCCGTCGTCGCTCATGGTTCCTTGGGTTCCTCCGGCTGGGCCGGGATTCGCGCGCGAAGGTACGCCGTGCCTTCAGACAGCCCAAGCCGAGGCGATTACCTTTGCCGCCATGAACGTGGGGATTCTCGGCAGCGGAAGTTGGGCCACAGCCATCGCCAAGATGCTGTGCACCAACGTGGACACCCTTCACTGGTGGGTGCGCAGCGAGGAGACGTCCACCGAGCTTCAGCAGTACGGCCACAATCCCCGCCACAGCCAAAGCATCAGCTTGCCCATCGCCAAACTGCGGGTGACCATGGACATGCAATCCGTGGTGGACGCATGCGATGTGTTGGTGGTCGCCATCCCCAGCCTTTACCTCAACGACGTGTTCCGGCAGCGCGACATCCAGGGCCTTGCCTCCAAGGTGGTCTTTTCGGCGATCAAGGGCATGGTGGCCGAATACGACAGCATCCCCGCGCGCTACTTGCACAAAGAGTTTGGGCTGCCGTACGAGAACATTGGGATGATTTGCGGTCCTTGCCACGCCGAGGAAGTCGCCCGCGAAAAACTCAGCTACCTCACCGTGGCTTGCCCCAACCTCGACCATGCCGAGGCGTTCGCTGAGCTGCTCGAGACCCGCTACATCCGCGTCCAAACCACCCACGACGTTGTCGGCGCCGAGCTCGCCGCTGTCCTGAAAAACGTGTATGCCATTGCCGCGGGAATCGCTCACGGCTTGGGCTACGGCGACAATTTCATCAGCGTCCTGGTGAGCAACGCCAGCCAGGAGATGAAGCGGTTCTTGGCCGCGGTCCACGAGGTCGACCGCGACGTCAAGGGCAGCCCCTACCTCGGCGATTTGCTCGTCACGGCGTACAGCCCCCACAGCCGGAACCGGACCCTCGGTACGATGATTGGCAAGGGATACACGGTGAAATCGGCCATCCTGGAAATGGACATGGTCGCCGAAGGGTTCACAGGTTCCCAAGGCATCCACGGCATGAACCAAAAGTTCGAGGTCGACATCCCCATCGCCGAGGCTGTGTATCGCATCCTGCACGAGAAAATGGCGCCGTCCATCGAGATGCGCTTGCTCAGCGACGAGCTCTCCTGAGGACCCCTTGACCTTCCGCGCACCTTTCCGTGCCGACCGGGCGTTCTTCAGTGGCGTACTTTCGTTGTGATGCTGCAATCGGTTCCCATCCAAACCCGCCTCGCATTGAGCCCACGAGCCTCGGTGTTCCGAACGATGGTGTGGGTGGCGTGCTTGCTGGGCCTCGGCCCTGCCACTTGGGCCCAGGACTGGATCCCCAACGAAGGCCAATGGGACGCGCCTGTGCAGATGCGGGCCGACTGGGCTGGGGGCATCACGTGGATGGAAGACCAAGGGATGGCGGTGTGGGTGGCCGGCGAGGGCTACGACGAGCTTTGGGCCCACGGGGACGAAAAAACCGGGGCCCTGGACGCCTCCGACCCCAATGCGACCCTGCACAGCCACGCGTGGCGCATCCATTGGGAGGGCAGCCAGCCGCATCCCACGCGACAAACGCTGACCGAGGCTGGGCACAAAGTCAATTACTACCTAGGAAACGACCCCAACCGGTGGGCCGAGGGCCTTGTGCCGTCCACCCGATTCAAGTTGCTGGACGTTTGGCCAGGGATCGATTTGCGTGTAGGCCCCCGTTCCCCGGGCGATCGAGCTGACTTGCCTGGACCGGGCTGGAAGGAGGATTGGATTGTCCAACCTGGCGCCGACCTGACCGCGCTGACCGTGCGCCACGAAGGCGTGGACTTGACCATGCAAGCCGACGGGAGCCTGACGTTCCAGCTAGGCACCACGGCAGAGGCCCGGTGGGGCAGGCCTTACGCCTACCAGGACGTGGACGGTTCGTTGCGCGAGGTGGACGTCGCCTATGTGGTGGAGGGCTCATCCGTGTCCTTTGCCGTGGGCGACCACGATCCTGGCCACCCCTTGGTCATCGACCCCGACATCGTGTTCGCCACCTACATCGGCGCTACACAGAGCAACTGGGGCTTCACGGCGGCTTACGACGACGAGGCGCGGGCCTTGGGTGGCACTGCGCTTTGGAACGGGAACATGGAGGAGTACCCGACGACGGCAGGCGCGATTTCCACGGGCATGACGTTCGCCTCTGGGCCTTTCGACTGCGGGTTCTCCGTCTTTTCGGCGGACGGGACTGCGCTGGAGTACAGCACGGTCTTCGGGGGCGGTGCCCTGGACGTGCCTTCGAGCATCGTCTCGGACAGCCAAGGCGCCATCTACATCCTCGGCACCACAGGCGCGGCGGATTTCCCAACCACCGACGGTGCGTTCGACACGAGCTACAACAACGGTCCTTCTGTCAATTTGGATGCCTGTTGCAACTATCCTGGTGGCGGTGGATTGTCCAACGGGGCCAGCTTGTTTGTGATGCGGTTCAGCGACGTGGATGCGGGCTGCACGCTGGAGGCATCCACGTTCATTGGCGGGTCGGCGGGCCCCTCAGGTGTGAACCGCGGCGATTTCTTGAATTACAACTACGGCGACGTGTTCCGAGGGGAAATCAACGTCGATGCCGACGACAAACCTTGGGTGGCCAGCGTCACGGGGGCGGACAACTTTCCTCAAGTGAACTCGCCGAGTCCGGCCTTCGGCGGCGGCTCAACAGACGCGGTCGTTTTCCGGCTCTCGCAAGACCTCAGCACGTTGGAATTTTCGACTTTCCTGGGAGGGAACGGGGAGGACGCGGCGTACGGCATACAATTCACGCCCGGTGGGGAGCCGGTGGTGTGCGGCGGCACGTCGTCAGGCAACTTTCCGACGCTGGCCAACGCCGACGACGATTCGTTTGGGGGCGTGTGCGACGGGTTTGTGGTCCGTTATCCGACGGGCGGAGGGGCGCCGTCGGGGGCGACGCTGTTTGGGACCAACGACTATGACCAGGCGTACTTTGTCCAGGTCGACCCCATCAGTCAAGTGTACATCTATGGCCAAAGCATCGGAGGCAAACCCATCACCGCCGGCACGTACGATGAGAGTCCTACCGCAGGGCAGTTTGTGGCATGTTTCACGCCGGCGCTGGACGATTTGGTGTGGCACACGCGGGTGGGCGACCCCAACAACTTTAACAGCATCGACATCAGTCCCACGGCCTTCCTTGTGAGCGATTGCGGAGAGTTGTACATGAGCGGTTGGGGCGGTGCCACCAACAACTCAAGCCCATTCATTTTCACGTCTGGGACCAGCGGCATGCCGTTGACGGGGGAGGGCTACCAGTTGGACACGGACAACTCGGACTTTTGGCTGGGGGTGATGGACCCCGGGGGTGTCGACTTGAATTATGCGACCTATTTCGGGGGTGACGAGAGCAACGAGCACGTCGACGGCGGCACCTCGCGATTTGACAAAGACGGCACGGTCTACCAAGCCATGTGCGCGGGTTGCGGGGGAAACAGCGACTTGCCCACGACGCCTGGGGCGTGGAGCTCCACCAACGACAGCCCCAATTGCAACCTGGGGGTGTTCAAGTTTGAGTTGGGAGAGCTGAATGTGGGCATCGACGTGGCCACCCAGGGGGTGCTTTGCGACGGGCTAGACGTGGAGTTCGACAACACGTCCACGGCGGGGTACAATTACCTTTGGACCTTCGACGACAACCAGGTTAGCACAGAGTACGAGCCGATCCACACGTTCCCAGGACCCGGGTCGTACGAGGTCATCTTGACGGTGACCGACCCGACAGGATGCTTGGAGCCGGTGGACGCCAATCTGGAGGTGAATATCCAAACGCCACCCAACCCCAACATCATGCCCATTGAGCCGCTGTGCGCAGGCGAGGCGGTGGAGTTGATTGCGAACGGATCGCCTGATTTGGTGTGGACTGCGAACGCATTCATGCAGGACGTGACCCAAGCTGTTCAAGTCTTTGAGCCCCCTTTGGGCACCTCTATTTACAGCGTGACGGACCTGAATGAATGCGGTGAGGGGAGCGCGTCCATCGAGGTGAATGTGCAGCAAGTGGTGGCCAATGTGATTCCCGGAAACGCTGAGATTTGCTTGGGTGATGAAGTGACGCTCATCGCGGAAGGCGCGGCGAACGTCCAGTGGTTCCCGGTGGTGGGGCTCGACAACGCCAACGCCATTGCCGTGCAAGCTTCCCCGACGCAGAGCGTGACTTACAACGTGCTTCTCACGGACGATTTGGGTTGTTCTGATGAAGCGAGCGTGTCCATCACGGTGGTGCCTGCGCCGCCGGGAGGCCAAACCTACCCGACCGAGAGCATCTGCGACGGATTTGGATTGCAGTTGCCCGGGGCGGAAGGCGACCAATGGTTGTGGAGCCCGGCACAATTTGTGAACGACGCCAGCTTGCAATTCCCGTACGCCTCGCCCGAGGAGACGACCACATTCAGCGTGGCCATCGCCAACGTATGCGGCATCGGAACGGACGAAATGACGGTGGAGGTTCGGGTGCCGGAAGCCTACGCCAGCGAAGACGGCGGGATGTGCCGAGGCCAATCCTTCGAAGTGTCTGCCGCAGGGAACGACCCCAACTCGACGTTCCAATGGCAGCCCTCGGAACTTGTGGTTTCGGCCGGGAGCGGCAGCACGTCCGTGTTCCCCAATTTCACCCAGACGTTCACGGTATTTGTCACGGACAGCGAGGGATGCACGGCGAGCGACGACGTGACGGTGTACGTGACCCAGCCCCCGTTCATCGAAGCCGGACCGGACCGCGAGGTGTCCTGGTTGGATGAGGTTCGGCTCCTGGGCAGCACCGCAGGCACGGGCGCGCACTGGACCCCGGCTGAGAACGTCGATTGCGACACCTGC
>DKNS01000073.1 GCA_002469765.1 Flavobacteriales bacterium UBA7382
GGTGAAGTCTCTTGGGCCCCTGTGGGTGGTGAAGGTGCATACACTTACCTCTTCAGCGGAGAGGCGACCACAGCGACGTCCGCGTCGGATTTGGCCCCAGGCGATTACGACATTGTGGTGACCGACGCCAACAACTGTTCAACCTCGGCCACTGTCACGGTGGATGCGGGTGTGGCCATCGTGGCCAGCTCTTCTGTAATTGATGCACAGTGTGCAGGCGAAAACGACGGAGAGGTGACCGTGACTGCCGAAGGAGGCAGCGGCGTCTTCCAATTCAGCGACGACGGTGTCAACTTTGCCGATGGCAACGTGTTTGACGACCTCAATGCGGGTTCGTACAACTTCTTCGTCCAAGACGAGTTCGGTTGCAGCGGGACTGTGACAGCGAACGTCTCTGAACCTGCGGCGGTTGAAATCTCAGGCATCGTGTCTGAGGGTGCCGTTACAGGTGAAGGCAGCATCGACATCACCATCACAGGTGGTTTGCCTCCCTATGAGTACGAGTGGATGGGCCCAGGTGTGACTGGAACCACCGACCAGGATTTGACAGGCATTTCCACGGGCGAGTACATTGTGGAAGTGACCGACGCCAACGGGTGCAGCTCCCTCGCGATAATCAACCTGACCACATCGGTTGAGGAAATTGCCCCAGGCGTTGTGGCTTCGGTGTTCCCGAACCCTTCACAAGGCTTGTTTGCCGTGGAGATTGCAGGACAAACCCAAGGAGCAGTGGCCTACCACGTCTTGGACGGACAGGGTCGTTTGTTGACCCAGGGACAATGGGTCGGTGCGGCTCAATTGTTCCGTGAAACGTTGGATCTGACTGGCGCAGAAGCTGGTTTGTACCAGCTCGTGTTGGTGGCCAATGGCCAGCCAACCTCTGTGCAAATTGTCAAAATGAACTGATCTCAGGTCAGTCAGACATCATGTGAGAGGGAAGGCCGGAGGCCTTCCCTTTTTCTTTTTCTGTTCCAGAGATTGCAGGCTCAGTCATTCTTCTCGAACTTTTTGCGCAGGTTCACGTACGAAGTGTTCCTGTCAACGATTCGCCCATGTTCGATTTAAAGTTATCTCGCCTTGCCAAGGCCGTCACGACGGCCTGTTCTTTTTTGTTGCTGGTGGGGACTTCCCAATCGCAAGATGCCTCTCCAGATTTCAGTTTGACTGTGGAAGCCACTCCTGCTGTGGCGTTGGGAGACGCGATGACCTACCGGTTCTACGTCAACATGATGGGGGCAGGAGACCGAATGTCTTCCGTGTATGGCAACAGCATGAGTCCTTTGTTGGTTGAGGTTATCGAGGGGGCATTCAACGATTCATTGAACACATCCTGGAATGCGGCTGGGTTGAGCCCAACGCTTTTGGCCTTGTTCCCTGAGTTGCAGGACGACACCTACGCCACAATCGGGTTGTCTGGTCCTGCATCGTTGTCCGAATTGGAAAACGCTTCGGATGCGCAGATTGCATTGGACGCCACCCAACCTGGTGTGCAAGAATTTTTCACGACTGATGGGGCTGATGAATTGCGTGCCGACTCCGAAATAGGCTCGGTTTGGTTTGTGTTGAATGACGCATCCAATGCCCTTCCTGACGAGTTCATGCGGGTCTTGATCATGCAAATCACGACCGCAGGCAACGTGCAAGGGACTTTGAACTTCCAGGTCTTGCCAGAGGGGCCGCTAGGTTTGGGAACGGACGAGGTTCGCACGGTGTCTTTTGATGGGGAAGGGGTGTTTTACGACGCGGACTTTGGTCCTGTCTTCGGATGCACGGACGCGACAGCGTGCAATTACAACGAGCTGGCCAGCGACGATGACGGCACTTGTTTGCAATTTGACGTTTGTGGAATCTGCGGTGGACCCGGCCTGCCAGAGGGGATCTGCGATTGCAATGGAAACATGTTGGACGCCATTGGCGAATGCGGAGGCGATTGTTCAGCGGACGCGGATGGCGATGGCGTGTGCGACTTCGAGGATGGATGTTTGAACATGGATGCGTGCAACTACCTCGAGCCCAATACCACTGAATGCGATTTCTGCAGCTGTGCGGAAGGCGTGTCTGAGGGAGCGGGTTTGGTGCTTGAAACCGTCGCCACAGATGTGGAAGGCGGCCAAACGTGTTACCACCTTTTTCTCGAGGCGGATTCTCAAGATGATGTGCTGACTGCGGTGCTCGGTAAGGCAGGTGCGCCCTTGGTCATCACCACCACGGGGACTTGGTTTCAAGACGAGGAAAGCCCCTTTGACTCTCACTTGACCTTTGGAGAAGGGGACTCAGGGTTGGCCTTGCTTGGCAATCCAAGCATTTGGGAGGCGTTCGAAGGCGGAGCCGGGTTGCTCTTCAATGATGATGTAGGTGGAGGCTGGACAGTGGATGGAATCCAAGGTGCTTCCGCAAACAACGACAACCGGATTTGGTTGGGCCAGCTGACCACAGCAGGCGACGTCTTTGTCCAATTCCATGCCCAAATGTTGGCAGGAGGGACGCTTGCTGGCGCGGAATTACGTGATGTGCAGGTGCAAGGGTCAAGCGCGTCCAACCCTGCTGACAACGCATGTGGATGCACCAACATCCAAGCGACGAATTACGATCCGTCTGCCGACTACGACGACGGTTCCTGCGACGGCGTGGCGGAAGGCTGCACCGACATGGCGGCGTGCAATTTTGATGCTGCCGCAGATGTCGACGATGGGTCTTGCGAGTTTGCCGAAGATGGCTTTGATTGCACAGGCACTTGTTTGGTGGGAGATTTGGACGGCGATGGCATTTGCGATGCAGTCGACGAATGTGTGGACATGGAAGCGCCGACGTGGACGTATTTCCCTGCCGCCGACACCTTGTCTTGTTCAGACCTCATGCCCGACCCTTCGATGACCATGCCTGAAGCGTCAGACGACTGCGGTCCAGTGAACGTAGAGTGGTTGATCGATGGTCCTTTCGAATATCCATTCCAATGCCTACAGAGTTACCTCTGCCCCAGGGTTTACCAAGCCACCGATGCGGCTGGAAACAGCATCATGGACACCCTGATGTTCACGGTGCTTGACCTCGACGCTCCGATCTTTGTGTTCCCTGCAGAGAGCATGATCTCTGTGGATGAACTCGCTGGGGAGGCTGTTCCTATGGCAGAGGCCATGGTGGCAGACGCGTGCGATGAGAATGCAGGATATGAGGTGGTGGAAGACACCCTGAGCAACACCGGGTTGGAGCTTGTCATTCAGCGCACCTTTTCCGCGTCGGATGCGTGCGGCAACACTTCGGTGTTTGTGCAAACCATCGACATCACGTTGGCCTTGGAAGGGTGTATGGACCCGGGGGCCTGCAACTTCGATGAAGGCGCCAACGTGGATGACAGCTCTTGCACCTATGCTGACGGGGGATACGCATGCGACGGTTCTTGCCTGGCAGACACCGACGGCGATGGCGTGTGCGACCCCTTTGAAGTGTTGGGATGCACGGATTTGGCGGCCTGCAATTTCAGCCTTGACGCCACGGAAGAGGACGGGTCTTGCGATTATTGTTCATGTGAACAGAGCTCTTTTGAGGGTTACGGATTGTTGGTGGAGCCCCATGCCATCCACGAAGAAGGTGTTCTGGCGGGGTTGACCACATACCGGATGTACGTCACGACGCCCAACCCCACAGACGTGTTCAGTGCGATGTGGGGGGATTCAGACACCCCCTTGCTCATCTCCTCGAGCACGTCGTTTTACCAGCACCCGCTTGGGAGCGCTTTGGGCCACAACATTTCTCCCTTGGCGTTTGAGTTCTTGCCGGAGTTGGAGTTCGACAGCTGGTTGACTGTGGGTCTGGATGGTCCTGCGGGGCCAAACGAGCAGCCCCCTTCACCCATTGGAGATTCAGAGTCTGGATGGCTGAGCAATTTTGAAGCCGGAGAGGATGTCGTCCTGAATGACGAGACGGGAGGTGCATTGTATGTGGTCAACGACCCTTCAGAGAACATCGTGTCCGGTGGTGACCTGCGTATTTTGGTGGGACAATTCACCACGGATGGCGAGTTGTCTGGTCAATTGAATTTCCAAATGTTCAACATGGGCTTGGCCACGGATGACTCCGACATCAGCATTCCATTCGCGGGCGTGGGTCAGGTGGACAGCACAAGTGAAATTGTCTGTGGGTGCACTGACGAAAGTGCGTGCAATTACAACATGGAAGCCACCAACGACGATGGGTCTTGTGAATTTGTATCCTGTTTGGGATGCATCGATTCTGCGTCATGCAATTTCCAGGAGGATGCGACCCAGGACGACGGGTCCTGTGAATACGAGACGTGTGCCGGTTGCACCAACCCAGTGGCGTGCAACTTTGACGAAGGGGCCACCATCGACGCCGGTTGCATTTTGCCCGACGGGAACTGCGAGTCTTGCTCAGGGGAAACCGACGGGACCGGGGTTGTCGTTGTGAACGATGCCGATGGGGACGGGGTGTGTGACGAAGACGAGATTTTTGGATGCACAGATGCGTTGGCTTCCAACTTCAACCCTTTGGCCACAGAGGAAGACGAAAGCTGCTTGTACTGCGATTTGGTCTTGACGGTGGACGTGTTGCAGGAGGTGGTCTGTGAAGGTGACAGCACAGCGGTGGTGGAACTCACCATCGACAATGTGGTCTTCACAGACAGCATTGTGGTCCTCTTGAATGGGGAGGTGCAGTCGGATGAAGTGTTTGAAGGTCTCCCCGCAGGGATGTACACCGCAGTGGTGCAACAAGGAGTGGCTTGCGAAGCACTGGTCAACTTTGAATTGGCGGATGGCGGCGCATTCACAATGGATGTCGTTTCGGAGGACGTGAGTTGTTTCGGTGTGGTTGACGGTGTGGTTGACGCGGTTCCGTTGACAGGGGTTTTTCCCATCGAATACATCTTGTTCGGGACGTTGGCCGACACCAATGTGACTGGGGCGTTCAACGATCTGGCGCCAGGCGCGTATGTCTTGAACGCGACCGATGGAAATGGCTGTGCGGCAGATGAGGTAAGTCTGACCATTCTCGAGCCGGCAGAGATCGCATTCGTGGCTGACGTGACGGACGCTGCAGAAGAAGGTGAGGGGTCGATTGATTTGGAGGTGACGGGGGGAACAGCTCCTTACGGGTATGAATGGTCCAGCACGGGAACCTTCGCTTCAGACGACGAAGACATTGCAGGGCTGCCAGCTCCATTCGCGTACAGCGTGACGGTGACCGACGCCAATGGCTGTGAAGCGGAAGGAGGGCCTTTCGAAGTGAATGACCTGTACGGACTCGACGAATTTGGCCAAGTCCAGTTTGTGGCCTTTCCGAACCCAACCCAAGACATGCTGACTGTGGAGTTGAGCCAACCAGTGGGGCAAGCATCTTTGACGGTCCACGACAACGCAGGACGCGTGGTTTTGCAAGATGCGTTCCTCGGGATGCGTCAGCGGCTCGACGTGTCAGGTTGGGCGTCCGGGACTTACCAAGTGCGTGTCACCCACGGCATGGTCTCGGCGCGCGCCCAGGTTCTTGTTCAGCATTGAGGGCACAAGAGGCCATTCAAGAATCCATTTGGAAACGAAGAAGTGTCGCCGTCGTCAGGTTTTGAACCCGGCGATGGCGTCTTTCGTGAAGGAGCTCAACACAAGTCGGCCTGACACAGCGGCGCGTTCCATTAGAAGATCGTCCCAGTGCTCCGTGCCTTCCCAAAGAACGCGCTTCAGTTCAGACATGGCTTCTGGGTTGCTCGAAGCGAGGTCTGTCGTGAGCACGTTGATGGCGTCGTCCATGTCTGACACATTGTCAAACACTTCGGTGTACATCCCCTGTTGTGCGGCCCAGCGGGCGTCTTTCCAAGACTTGGCGTCGATGGCGAGCATGCCCATGGCAGAGGTGCCAATTTTGCGTTCCACGGCAGGCCCCACCACAAAGGGGCCGATGCCCACGGCAAGCTCAGAGAGCTTGACCGACGCGAAGGACGTGGCGTAGCAAATGTCCACAGCTGAGGCGAGCCCCACCCCGCCGCCAACAGCTTTGCCTTGGACGCGACCCACGACAAATTTGGGACACATGCGGATGGCGTTGATGACCATCGCAAAGCCGCTGAAGAAGTTGAGTCCTTCTTGCTCGTTTTGGATGGCGACGAGTTCATCGAAGCTCGCCCCTGCGCAGAACGCACGATCGCCAGCCGAACGGAGCACGACAACTTTGATGTCTTCAGACTTGCCTGCCGACGTGATGGATTCGGCAAGTTCCCTGAGCAAATGACCGGGCAAGCTGTTCGAGGCGGGGTGTGCAAACGTGATGGTTCCGACACCGCGGTCGTCCACTTTTGTTTGGACATACGCCTCAGTATGAGCACTCATCGTGCGTCCAAACCGGTGAATGCCCGATTTGTGGCCCCGACGTACACTTGACGTGGGCGTCCGATGGGCTCACGGTTTTCGGTCATCTCTTTCCATTGTCCAATCCAGCCTGGGAGACGTCCCAAGGCAAACATGACAGTGAACATGTCGGTGGGAATGCCCAAGGCACGGTAGATGATGCCGCTGTAGAAGTCCACATTGGGATACAAACCACGCTGAACGAAGTACTCGTCGTTCAAGGCGACTTCCTCCAATTGTTTGGCGATCTCGAGCACAGGGTCATTCACACCCAGTTGGCCGAGCACTTCGTCGGCGGCTTTCTTGATGATGCGTGCGCGAGGGTCAAAGTTTTTGTAGACGCGGTGTCCGAAGCCCATCAACCTGAAGCTGTCGGTCTTGTCTTTGGCCCGGTCAATCCAAGATTGAAGCGGGCTGCCCTCTGCACGGATGGCTTCGAGCATTTCGATGACCGCTTGGTTGGCGCCTCCATGGAGGGGGCCCCAAAGGGCCGACACGCCGGCCGATACGGAGCTGTACAAGTTGGCTTGGGACGACCCCACCACACGGACGGTGGACGTGGAGCAATTTTGCTCGTGGTCTGCGTGCAAAATGAACAGCTTGTTCAACGCAGACTCCACGATGGGATCGATTTCGTAGTCTTCCGCAGGAACTCCCCACATCATGTGCATGAAGTTGCCGACGTAACTCAAGTTGTTCTTGGGGTACATCGTGGGCAACCCCACGTTGTGCTTGTAAGCTTGAGCGGCCAAGGTGGGCAACTTCGCAATCAAGCGGTGGATGGTCAAATCGATGTCCGTGATGTCACGGTTGGGGTTCTGAGATTCTGGGTAGAACGTCGACAAAGACGCCACCATGCTGCTCAACATGCCCATGGGGTGAGCCCCCAGGGGGAAAGCGTCGAAGAAGCGCTTCATGTTCTCGTGCACAATGGTGTGGCGCGTGACGCTGTCGCTGAAGTACTCCAGCTGTTCCTTGTTGGGGAGGTCGCCGTAAATCAGCAAGTACGCCACTTCAATGAAAGAGGCCTTCTCAGCCAAATCTTCAATGGCATAGCCGCGGTAGCGCAACACCCCATTTTCACCGTCGAGGTAGGTGATGCCGCTTTGCGTAGAACCCGTGTTTTTGAACCCAGGATCCATGGTGATGTACCCTGTGCTGCCGCGCAATTTGGATATGTCGATGGCTTTCTCGTTTTCAGAGCCAGTGATGACCGGGAACTCGTATTCCTGGCCATCCAGAATCATGCGTGCAGTTTCGCTCATGGGAACGTGTTGTAGGGTTGGGGTGTCAAGCAATGTGAACGCCTGCGGTCAGGCATCCTTGCCTCGCAAAGATAGGGGGAACCGTGGGCTCGAAGGCGCCCAGAATCAACGCCAGGTGTACTTGAAGCTGTCGCGGTATTGTTCCCAAGCTTCTTGACCTGCCCCTGCCTTGTAGGCCTCGTGGAAGAACTTGAGGTAAAGTTCCATTTGGCCGGGCTGCTTGTAGCCGCTGATGGGCGCAATCACGTCTGCTTTTTCGTCGAAGTACACAAGGGTGGGGTACGCGTTCACCCCGAGGGCGCGCGACAATTCGTGCACGCCATTGCGGCCACGGCGATTCGGGTCGTAAGTGGGGTTGCCGTAAGTCTCGTCTTGGAATTGAATTTCGCTGGGCGATTCTGCGTCGAACTTGACCGCGTAGTAGTTGGCATTCACGTAGTTGATCACGTCTGTGTTGGTGAACGTGTTGGCCATCATCATTTTACATGGACCGCACCATTGGGTGTAGACGTCCATCATGATTTTGCGGGGCTCTTTCTTTTGGGCTTCCACAGCCTCTTCCAGGCTCATCCACTGAATGCTCGCCGCTTGGCCAAAAGCCGCGGTGCAAACCACCATGCACATCAAGGAGTAAAAGAAATTCCGCATGTCCGCAATATCGCAAAGAAAAAGGCGCCCGAAGGCGCCTTTTGATAATCTTGTGTCACGAGGGCGATCGCCCGTGCGGTCATTGCTCTTGCTCCTCCACACCGTGGGTCAAGGGTTCGAGCTTTTTGCGCAACAGGAGCACGAGCAGACCCACACCAACGCTCGTCGCTGCAATGCCCGTGAAAATGGTCATCTCCCCAAGGGATTGAGACCATTCACCGAGCAAGCCTGCGAGTTTGCTCCCAAATCCAGTCATTGCGAAGTACACACCCATCATCACAGATGCATACTTCACAGGGGCGAGCTTGGTGATGTACGAAAGTGCGACAGGCGACAAGCACAGTTCACCAATGGTGTGGAGGAGGTAAGCCAAAACCAACCAGTACATGGCAGATGAGCCAGTAGCCTCGTATTGTGCAGTGGCCGCAGTCATGAAGAAAAATCCAGTTCCCATGATAATTAGGCCAATGATCATCTTGAAGAGGGATGTGGCCGTTTTTCCGTTCAACTTTCTATTGGCCCAGTACGCCGCCACAGCAGACCCGAAGAAAATGATGAACATGGCGTTGATGGACTGGAACCAAGATGCGGGAACCTGCCAGTCGCCAATCATGCGATTGGTCTTTTCCATCGTGTAAATGTTCATCAAACCACCAGCTTGCTCAAAGGCTCCCCAGAACAGGATAACCAACAGGAAAGAGATCAAGAGGACGACAACACGGTCTTTCTCCACTTTTGACAGTGGGGCATCCATGACTTTCGAAGTTTGGGCAGATGCACCCAAGTGGTTGCCAACGTGAGCCAAATATTTCTGTCCCCACGTGTATTGTGCCACGCCCAAGGCCATGCCAATTCCAGCAAGACCAAAGCCGTAATGCCAGCCGTAAGTTTCCCCGACATAGCCTACAATCAAGCTTGAGAGGAAGGCTCCCAAATTGATGCCGATGTAAAAAATGGTGAAGCCCTTGTCGCGGCGAACGTCTCCTTGCTTGTACAGTCCTCCCACCATGGTGGAGATGTTGGGCTTGAGCATGCCTACGCCGAGGACGATGAAGACGAGTCCAGCATAAAAAGCTGTCAAGTGTTCAATGGCGAGCACGCTGTGACCGATGAGCAGCAAAACACCACCAATGGTGACCGACTTCCGTTGCCCCAAGAATTTGTCAGCAAGGTATCCACCGGGGACACTCATGACGTAAACCATCATGGTGTACCAACCGTAGAGCGCCAATGCATCGCCTTTGGTCCAGCCCAATCCTGGGTTGGCCTGGGTGGTTTCGGCAACGAGGTAGAGCACCAAAATTGCACGCATCCCGTAGTAGGAGAAACGTTCCCACATTTCGGTGAAAAAGAGAATGAATAAGCCAATAGGATGGCCAAACAGTTCTCGTTGGTTCGGTAAGGTCGTTGCAGACATGTGGCTCGGGTGTTTTGAGATTTTACTTAAGGTGTTTCGATTTCGGGGCGACTCAGAAGTGGTCTTTCACGAAGTCCATCATCATGTTGAACAGGTGCAGTCGAGTGTTGCCTCCGTAGATGCCGTGGTTCCGGTCGGGGTAGACAAAGAAGTCAAAGTCCTTGTTGGCGGCAACCAACGCGTTGATCATCTCCATGGAGTTTTGGTAGTGGACGTTGTCGTCGCCTGATCCGTGCACCAGCAGGAGCTCGCCTTGGAGTTTCTCGGCGTGATTCACAGGACTGTTGTCGTCGTAGCCGCTTTCGTTTTCTTGAGGCGTTTGCATGAAGCGCTCTGTGTACACAGTGTCGTAGTAGCGCCAGTTGGTGACGGGGGCCACGGAGATGCCGGCGTTGTAAACGTCGGCGCCCTTGGTCATGCAAAGCAAGGTCATGAATCCGCCGTAGCTCCAGCCCTGAATGCCAATTCGCTCAGCGTCCACAGAGTCCCACGTGCCCAGGTGTTCAGCCAGGTCGATGAAGTCTTCCGTTTCCAATTTCCCGAGCTCCTTGTACGTGCTGTGCTCAAACTCACGGCCGCGGTACTGGGTGCCGCGCGGGTCACATGACACAACCATGTAGCCCTCTTGGGCCAAGTACTGGTGCCACAAGAATGTAGACCCGCCCCAGCTGTCGTTGACGGTGTTGGCACCTGGTCCGCCATAGATGGCGACATAGACCGGATGCTTTTGGCCAGGCTTGTGCCCATGGGGCATCATCTTCCAGCAATTGAGCTCGACGCCCGCTTCGTTGGTGAAGGTGAAGAACTCTTTGTCGACGGCGCCGTGCGCGGCCATGGCTGAGCGCAGCCCTTCGTTGTCTTTCAAGGTGCGGATGACCTTCCCATTCCTGTCACGCAGGGTGTAGACGGGAGGGGTGTTCGCCGTGCTGTGGTTGTGGATGCTGTAGTCGAAGCTCGCAGAGAATTCATCTCCGTGATGCCCAGGCGACTTGTCCAACGTGGTCATCCGGCCGCGCATGTCCACGTGGCTCACATGGTGTTGGGTGGCGCCCTGCATGGACGATGTGAAGTGAATGCGCTTGCGCTTGGCGTCGTATCCCAAGACGTCGATGACGTCCCACTCGCCACGGGTCAGTTGCTTCTCCGCCCCGTCAAAACCAAACACATACAGGTGGTTGTACCCGTCTCGCTCAGAGGTCATCACAAACGACTTGCCATCGGCCAAGAACGTCAGGTTGTCGTTGATGTCGATGTAGGTCTCGCATGTCTCTTGGAACACCTCACGGACACCCACCTTGTCGCCTTCAGGGTCGTCGGTCAATAGAAGACGCAGGTCATTTTGGTGGCGGTTCATGGTGAACATACACAAGACCTTCGCATCCTGGGTCCACTTGATGCGAGGGATGTAGTATGCGGCTTCGGGTAGGCTCACTTCCTTGGACATGCCCTCCGCCAAATTGAAAATGTGCACTGAGACCTCGCTGTTGTCCTCTCCAGCTTTGGGGTACTTGAAGGTGTAGGGGTCGGGGTAGAGTGAACCGTAGACAGGCATGTGGAATTCCCGCACCGCAGATTCGTCAAATTTCAGGTAAGCCAGCCGCTGGCCGTCCCCGGACCAAAACAGCGCCTGGTCGTCCCCGAATTCCTCTTCGTACACCCAGTCCGTGGCCCCGTTGATGATGTGGTTGAATTTGCCGTCGGTGGTCACCGTGGTTTCTTCGCCAGAGGCGAGGTCGGACAAGTAAATGTTGTTGTCACGCACAAAGGCCACCTTGTCACCTGAGGGCGAGAGCTGCGCCAGGCGCTGCTTGCCGCGGCTGAAGTCGGTGACGGGCCGCGCCGGGGCAGACGTGGTCATGTCGTAGACGTGGAAGTTGGCGAAGAACGAGTGGCGGTACAGGCCCTCGCTTTCGGTGGTCAACACGACGAATCGTTCGTCGCTGCTGAATTCGTAGCTGCTGAACCCAAGGCTGGCGTCGTCAAACGCCGCCACCGACGTCAACAAGGTGTCCACGGGTTGACCTGTTTTGTACGACCACTTCACGATGCATGAACCGAGGTCCGCGTCGCGTTCTTGGGTGGTGTAATGTTTGCCATCGGCCATGGAGCGAATGCCCCACACGTATTCAGTTCTGAATGTTCCGCTGGCCCAAATGGATTCGTTGCTGAAGGAGGCTTCCTGACCAAAGGAAGGTGAGCACAAGGCGGCCGTCAAGGCCAAAGAGGTGGCGTGGATAACTCGCGAGAAGGAGTGCATGTCGTGCAAGGTTACTTTTGACAAGCGCCCAAGATAACGCAACGCGCATGGAACAGTTGAGACACGAGCACGGGTGGAATCCTGAAGATTTGAAGTCCCTCCTCGCCCCTGAACGGGTGCATTTGGGAAAGGCGTCCAGGCGCGACCACGCGTCGGACGAGACAGAGGATCTGGTGTTTGTGCCGGACGCGGTGGTGGAGCCCATGAGCACGGCAGAAGTGTCGAGGGTCTTGGCCTACGCCCACGACCACAATGTGCCGGTCACCGCCGCTGGCGCGCGCACAGGGTTGAGTGGGGGCGCGCTTCCCGTGCAAGGGGGCATTTTGTTGAGCACCAGACGCATGAATCGAATTGTGGCGATCGACACCTTGAACCACCAAGCGGTGGTGGAGCCAGGGGTGATCACCGAAGAATTGTCCAACGCCGCCGCCGCGCATGGATTGATGTACGCGGTGGACCCGGCGTCGAGAGGCACGTGCACAATCGGGGGCAATTTGGCGGAAAACAGTGGAGGGCCACGCGCGGTGAAATACGGCGTGACGAAGGACTGGGTCCTCAATCTTGAAGTTGTGCTGGCCGACGGCACGGTGATGCAAACGGGGGCCAACACGTTGAAGAATTCGACGGGCTACAATTTGACTCAGCTCATGGTGGGCAGCGAAGGGACCTTGGGCATTGTGACCCAGGCGACGCTGAAATTGCTCCCGTTGCCCACGCACCAGGCGTTGATGTTGGTTCCGTTCAAGTCGGCCAAAGATGCGTGTGCGGCTGTGGCAGACCTGTTTCAGGCCGGGGCGGTGCCGAGTGCTTTGGAATTCATGGAGCGTGACGCCGTGCTTTTGGCCCAAGATTTCACAGATGTCCATGAGCCTGTCCTGCAACCCGACGACGAAGCGCACCTGTTGATTGAAGTCGATGCCTTTGCGCAAGACGACCTCATGCCGCAGTGTGAACGCATGCTCCCTGTGCTGGAGATGCACAACGCCGGTGAAGTCTTGTTCGCGGAGAGCGCCGCTGAAAAGGAGAAGCTCTGGTTCCTGCGAAGGCGTGTGGGCGAAGCAGTGAAGGCGGAGAGCGTGTACAAGGAAGAGGACACGGTCGTGCCTCGGGGGGAGTTGCCGGCGTTGCTGGAGGCGGTCAAAGCCTTGGGCAAGGTGCACGGTTTCAGGTCCATCTGTTACGGACACGCTGGAGACGGCAACTTGCATGTCAACATTTTGAAGGACGGCATGGACGACAACGCATGGGAGGCCATGATGAAGGTGGCCATCCGCGACTTGTTCACGCGTGTGGTGGAATTGGGCGGCACGCTCAGCGGGGAACATGGCATTGGTTTGGTGCAAAAAGATTTCATGGACGTCGCATGCAGCGACCGGGCCTTGGACGTCATGAAAGGCATCAAGGCGTTGCTTGACCCCAAAGGCATCCTGAACCCGGGAAAGATTTTTCCTTCTTGAGACGTTGTGACTTGACCTAGGTGACGTCGGGCGTGCGAAAATGCGCTGTATCTTGGAGTGGCGGCAATGGTGCACAAAAACCTTGCCCCATTGACCTCATGAAGCGCATTTCATTTCTCCTTGTCATGTTCATGTGTGCCCAGCCTTG
>DKNS01000055.1:0-6698 GCA_002469765.1 Flavobacteriales bacterium UBA7382
GAGGCTTGCAACTACACGGCGGATCCCACCGAAGAGTGCCTTTACGAGGACAATTTCGGGGTTTGTGGGGGAGATGGGGTGTTGCCTGAGTTGCTCATCGGTTCTTGGCAATTCAGCACCGGCGCAGGCGCCGTCATGGTGGGCCCCAACCCCTACAGCGACGAGTGGTTCTCCAGTGGGGTGAACGGGTTGCAAAATGCCCAGTACGACGACGTGTATACGTTCCACGAAGACGGTTCGTTCACGTCGGACTACAACGGGATCATCATCGACGCCTTCGCGAATTACAGCGAACAGGTGTACACCTGCGGAGGGGCAGAATTGACATTCAATCCAGGTGCGGGCACGTCAGGGGAAGACGCCTTCACGTTGGGCGACACAGAAGGTGCTTGCAGTTGCCCCTTCATGGGCACGAACGACGGGGGAATGACCTACGACATCGTGGAATTGACGTCCACGACCTTGGTGATTCACACCTACACCGACGACGCTTCTTGCCAACAGACAGGAGGCTACTTCACCTACACCTTCACACGCGTCAATGGCGAC
The DNA here is from genome assembly GCA_002469765.1 of Flavobacteriales bacterium UBA7382. GTDB lineage: Bacteria > Bacteroidota > Bacteroidia > Flavobacteriales_D > Sanyastnellaceae > UBA11663. Next base: position 550 of record DKNS01000055.1, read on the forward strand.
ACGGGTGTGGTCGATGGCGATGGATACCAAGGCGCAGACAGCTACCCAGGGATGACTTTGGTTTGGTCAGACGAGTTTGACGGGGGCAACATCAACTCAAGCAACTGGACCTACGATTTGGGCGCCAGCGGTTGGGGAAACAACGAATGGCAGAACTACACAAGCTCACCCAGCAACAGTTCTGTGTCGGATGGTTTTCTGACCATCACAGCGCGTCAGGAAGGTGGCGGGTACACGTCGGCACGCATGAAGTCCTTGGATTTGCAAGAGTTCCAGTTTGGCCGCATTGACTTCCGGGCGAAGATGCCTGAAGGACAGGGGATTTGGCCTGCCCTATGGATGCTCGGGTCGAACTTCCCGGAAGGGGGTTGGCCGCAGTGTGGGGAGATCGACGTCATGGAATTGGTCGGCCACCAACCCAGCACGGTTCATGGCACGGCCCACTGGGGAAGCAGCTGGAACGTGCACCAATACAACGGCGGAGAAATTTCCTTGCCTGGAGGCGCCAAGTTCAGCGATGCGTTTCATCTGTTTTCCATCGTTTGGGAAGCCAACAGCATCACGTGGTACATGGACGACCAGCCCTACTACAGCATCAACAGTTCGCAAATGAACGGACAGCCTTATCCATTCAACGCGCCGTTCTTTTTCATCATGAACATTGCAGTGGGAGGCACTTGGCCCGGATATCCTGACGCCTCGACCCAGTTCCCCCAAACCATGGTGGTCGACTACGTGCGGGTGTTCCAGCAGTGATCGCCCACGTGTGGTTGTGAAGAACTGAAGATGCAGGGTGCGGCGGCATGTCACAAGAGATGGGTAGCTTGCCCCTCAAACCAACCAACGCATTGGAGCCATGGCGCACGATCTTTTGAAAGGAAAAAAGGGCATTGTTTTTGGGGCCCTCAACGACATGTCCATCGCCTGGAAGGTGGCGCAGGAAGCCCACGCACAGGGCGCTGAAATTGTGTTGACCAATGCCCCTGTGGCCATGCGGATGGGGGAAATTCACAACCTTGCCAAATTGTGTGGTGACGCCCCGGTGATTCCTGCGGACGCCACGAGCGAAGAAGACTTGCATAAGTTGTTCGACGGGGCGATGGAGCACTTCGGCGGCAAGGTGGACTTTGTGTTGCACAGCATTGGCATGAGCCCCAACGTGCGCAAGGGCAGGCACTACACCGACATCAATTACAAGTTTCTCCAAACCACGTTGGACGTGAGCGCCATCAGCTTGCACAAAACGCTGGCCACCGCCAAAAAACTCGACGCACTCAGCGAGTGGGGAAGTGTCGTGGCGTTGTCGTACATCGCCGCGCAGCGCATCTTCCCAGATTACGGGGACATGGCGGACGCGAAGTCTCTGTTGGAGAGCATTACACGGAGCTTCGGATACCACTACGGTGTGGCGAAGAAAATTCGTGTAAACACCGTGAGCCAGTCGCCCACCGTGACGACTGCAGGGAGCGGGGTGAAAGGATTTGACGAGTTCATCAGCTACAGCGAGGCCATGTCGCCTTTGGGCAACGCGGACGCCCAGTCTTGTGCTGAGTATTGCGTCACCTTGTTCAGTGACTTTACGCGTTACGTGACCATGCAGAACCTCTTCCACGACGGCGGCTTTTCGAACACGGGTGTGTCCATGGAAGTCATCTCCAAATTTGGTCCTGAGGAAGGGTGATTCGAAGCCCGTCGGTAATGAAAAAAGGACGCCCATCAAGGCGTCCTTTTTTGCGTCAAGATGTCCCGGAGGCAGAGGGTTGCGTCAAACCTTTCCACAGGCTTCGGCGTCCGATGCGCGCGGAGATGAAGTCGGTCTCCAAATTCCACCCCCTTGCGGGGCTGTATTCCCGGCCGTAAAAGATGATTTGAAGGTGAAGCTTGTTCCATTTCCCCTCCGGGAACAAACGCTTTGCGTCGCGTTCGGTCTGTTCTACAGACTTGCCGTTTGACAGGTTCCATCGGTACATCAGCCGATGAATGTGAGTGTCCACAGGGAAGGCGGGGATGCCAAACGCTTGACTCATCACCACTCCAGCGGTTTTATGCCCCACGCCGGGGAGTGCCTCCAGCGCTTCAAAATTCGCAGGCACGTTTCCGCCGTGCTCCTCCACCAAGATTCGGCTGAGCTCTGAAATCGCAGCGCTTTTCCGCGGGGACAACCCGCAAGGCCGAATGATTGCTTTGATGTCGGCCACCTTTTGGACCATCATGTCCGCGGGGTTGTTGGCCAATGCGAAGAGCGCCGGTGTCACTTTGTTCACGCGTTCGTCGGTGCATTGCGCCGAGAGCAAAACTGCCACCAGCAGCGTGTATGGGTCGACGTGGTTCAGCGGAACGGGTGTTTTAGGGTAAAGGCCCTCCAGCTCATTGACAATCCAGCGGACTTTGTCTGCCTTGGTGTTCAGTTCATTCATCGGGTTCGTGGTTTGCATCCCAAGAAAATGACGGCATGTCCCTTGTGAGCATTTCCCGCTTTTCTTGTGCTTTCCCCAGAGAGTCGAAGGCGTGGAGATGCACTTCGTTCACTTGGTCGTCAAACTGCTCAAAAAGCATGGTGTTTTTGGCTCCCCATGGTCCTTGGCCTTTCAGCAACATGGGGTCAGACTCCAGGTAGAGATACGACACGTCCAGCTCAATTTCTTTGCCCACCCAAGCCATTTCGACAGGTGTGTCGTCCACATGAAAGGTGATGTGTTGCTCCAACCAAGCGGCTATGGTCTGGTCAGCGCTGGTCCATTCGTGGTCATCTCCCAACCAGATGGGATGAGTGTCATCGAGTCCTGCGTGATGTCGTATGGCCACCTCGAGGTCGTCGGTGAACACTCGGGCGGTGGCTTGCAAGGTCAAGGTCTCCTGGTTCCAATGCACGTCGGTCCGTGAAAAATGGAAGTCGTGGTTAGGCGCCGCAGACAAGAGTGTCAAGAGCCCGCAGAGAACGAGCCACTGACGCGACGTTGTGAATCGTTTGACGAGAAGAGTCCCCTGTGAGCCCATGTTGCAAATGTATCTTTCAACCATGGAAGATGTGTTCAAGCAGGAATTGGTGTCAGAGTTGAAGGGAAGGGTCCAGGGTTCCAAGCGGGTGGTCATCACCGCCCATCGCTCGCCTGACGGAGACGCCATCGGTTCGTCCTTGGCGCTTCAGCATCTTCTTGCCCATTTGGGCGTGTCGTCTCAAGTTGTGATGCCAGACGGATACCCGGATTTTCTGAGTTGGCTTCCGGGTCAAGATGACGTCCAATTTCACGACGTCGATCCAGTTGGGTGTGAAGCTTTGTTGTCGGGGGCTGAAGTGGTGTTTTGCTTGGATTACAATGCGCCATCCCGAGCTGGCGACCTTGGTCCTGCGGTGGAGAACGCTGCATCCGAGGAAGGGGGATATGTGGTCGTCATTGACCACCACCAGCAGCCGGAGGACTTCGCAGATTTGCTGTTGTCCGACCCGTCGACAGGCAGCACCGCCGAATTGATTTACCGTTTGGCTTTGGCTTGGAGTATGGCCGACGACATTGACGCCGACATGGCGTCTTGTCTGTATTGTGGACTCATCACAGACACTGGAAGTTTTCGTTTCCCTTCGGTCACCTCGGAAACCCATGCCATGGCTTCACACTTGCTGGGGACAGGTATGGATCACAGCAGGGTGCACAGTTTGATCTACGACGCTTGCCGTCTGGATCAAATCCGCCTTACGTCCTACGCCTTGGGTCAAAAATTGCAAGTTTTTCCAGAGTACAACAGCGCCATTGTGAGCCTGAGCTTGGAGGAGCTTGAGCGGTTCAACGCCCAAAAAGGTGACACAGAGGGCTTGGTCAACCGTGCGCTGAGCATCGAAGGCATTCGCTTCGCCGTGTTCGTGAAAGAGGACGTAGACCGTGTCAAAATGAGTTTGCGCTCGACGGGTTCTTTCAGTGTGCGAGATGTGGCCGCCACCCATTTCAATGGCGGTGGTCACCACAACGCAGCTGGAGGTGCCTGTCCCGGGGAGTCCCTGGAAAGCGTGGTTTGTCGGCTCATCGATTTATTGCCCTCGTACGCGTCGCAACTTCAAAATGAAGGCTGAACGCTGGCCCTGTAGGATCAGCTTGGGCTGGCTCGCGCTTTGTGTTGCAGTGTTCTGGTCGTGCGAGTCCCCGCGTGCCGTTCCACCCAACATGCCCAACGCGGAAGCACGGGCCCAATCCACGCGCAACCGGCTCCGAGCTTTCAACGCGGCGCGCTTTGAACAGGAACGACACCAAGTTGATTCGGCAGCCCACGTGCATGCGCCTCAATCCCGGGCCTTGCCCGGTGGCATTTGGTTGATCCTGGATGGAGGGGAGGCGAATGTTCTAGGTCGAGCCCCAGATGGAGGCGACCGAGTGCAATGGAAGTGGGTGGCTCGGACTTTGAAAGGGGACACTTTGACGTCGGGAGAGGAAGATTTTCTGGTGGAGAAGGACGCGTTGCCGTTGTGTTTTCACGAGGTGGCCAAATCCACACCCCGGCCCGGTCAGGGTCGATTCTGGACCACGTCGACGACGGCCTTCGGGGCATCTGGCATTCCTGGCGAAATTCCGCCGTTCACGCCGTTGGATGTTCAGTTCGTTCAACGTCGTCCTGTCCTTGATGCGGCTTGGTTGACTGAAGTGCAACAAGGCGTGTTCGATGAGGCTGTTTGGCTGAAGGAATTTGTGGCGGAAGCCGCACCGGCTGCGTCCCAGCTTGCCGACAGGCCTGTCTGGGTCGATTGTGTCGATTGTTCACCGTTGACTTCTGAGGGAGAAGCAATGCGCTTGGACATCCACACAGTCGACGTCCAGTCTATCTTGCAAGGTGAACAGGGCCGAGAGTCCACCATGGAGTGGAGGCGGGGCACCCCTGACCAATTGGTGCCTGCCTTGGAACAGGCCCTTTTGGCCCATCCCCGTGCGGCCGTCTTGACCATTTGGACGACTTCTGAATTTGCATTCCAACACAAAGGCGCGCCGGCGGCTGGGGTCAGGCCTCGAACGCCCGTGAGGTTCGATGTCCAGGTGTCTCCGCTGTGGTGAGTGTCATGTGGCAGATTGCCACGATTTCACCCAAGCCCCGGCCGCTGCATCCACCATGTCGTAGACTTGACTGAACCCCTCGGCACCTCCATAATAGGGGTCGGGCACTTCAGTATCTTTCACAAAAAGCTTGATCTTGGTCAAGTGTGCTTGGTTGTTCCCAGCGATCCGATGTGCATTGGTCAAGTTGGATTTGTCCATCACCAGGATCCAATCAAAACTGTCGAAGTCTTTGAGCACCAGCTGACGGGAAGTTTGCTTTGAGATGTCGATGCCGTGACGTCGCATCTCTCTTTGCGCCCTTGGGTCAGGCAGCTCTCCAGCATGATGGGCGCTGGTGCCTGCGGAGTCAACTTTGCACCGAATTCCACGTTGTTGAATGTGGTGGCGAAGGAGGCCTTCTGCCATGGGGGAACGGCAAATGTTCCCAAGGCACACGACCAGCACGTTCGATGGAGGGTTGCTCATGCGCCGAATATGGCACAAAAAAGCCCCCGCTCCAGCGGGGGCTTGGTCGATTGTGAATCGCCTGACCAATCAGTGGATGGCCAGTTTCTTTTCGAGGTCTTCCAAATACTTCCGGAAATGCTTGTCGGTTTCGCTCAAGTTGTTGACTGTCCGGCATGCGTGCAGCACAGTGGCGTGGTCCTTGCCTCCACAGTGCAATCCGATGTTCGCCAACGACGACTTTGTCATTTTCTTGGCGAAATACATGGAAATCTGACGGGCCTGGACAATCTCGCGCTTGCGTGTCTTGCTCTTGAGCAATTCGATCGGCAGGTCGAAGTAATCGCACACCACTTTTTGGATGTAATCAATGCTGACTTCCCTCGCCGTGTTCTTGACGAATTTGTCAATCATGTGCTTCGCCAAATCTAGCGTGATGGCTTTGCGGTTCAGGCTGGCTTGGGCAACCAGAGAGATCAGTGCCCCTTCCAATTCGCGCACATTCGTGGTGATGCTGTACGCCAAGTACTCGATGACTTCTCGGGGAAGCTCAATGCCATCTGAATACATCTTTTTCTCTAGGATGGCCATCCGAGTTTCCAGTGATGGCACTTGGAGATCGGCACTCAACCCCCACTTGAAACGCGACAACAGACGTTGCTCCAT
>DKNS01000055.1:7096-12337 GCA_002469765.1 Flavobacteriales bacterium UBA7382
ATGTGGAAGAAGACGTCTTGTGTCTTTTCCTTGCCACTGAAGAATTGCACGTCGTCGATGATCAGCACATCCATCATTTGGTAGAAGTGGCTGAAGTCGTTGACGGTGTTGTTCCGAACGGCGTCGATGAATTGGTGCGTGAAGCGCTCAGAACTCACGTAGAGCACCGTCTTGTCCGGCTGTTGGTTCTTGATCTCCAACCCAATGGCGTGGGCGAGATGCGTTTTGCCCAGACCCACACCTCCGTAGATCAAGAGGGGATTGAAGGCTGTTCCGCCAGGTTTGTTGGCCACGGCGAAACCTGCGCTCCGCGCAAGACGGTTGCATTCACCTTCGATGAAGCTGTCGAACGCGTAGTTGGGATTCAGGTTGGAGTCGATGTTCAACTTGCGCAAACCTGGAATCACAAAAGGATTCTTGATGGGGGCGGGCTCTCCCACAATCGGCATGGACACTTCTGCGTTCCGAGTGGCACGCACTTCAGTGGTGGGAACGTTGACCGTGTAGGGGCTGCTGGAGACCCCTTCGCGGGCGTGCTCCATGATGATGCTGTATTCCAAACGAGCCTCCGTGCCAAGCTCTTTGCGCACAGTTTTGCGCAACAAAGAAACGTAGTGCTCTTCAAGCCACTCGTAGAAAAACTGGGAGGGAACTTGAATGGTGAGCACATTTCCATCGAGCTTCACCGGCTTGATAGGCGCAAACCAAGTCTTGTACGCCTGATCGTTGATGTTGTCCTTGATGACAGTCAGGCACTTGGCCCAAACGCTGGCGTGGTCTTGGTTCATGCAGAGAGGTTGAAAAGGTTCAACTGGTTGGTCTTCAAACTCTCCTGAAAGAGGATGGTTTTTGTTCTCAACCGAGAAGGCGAATTTGGGATAAATCTTCTCAAAAAAAAAAATCGGAGGTCTTGATTTTTGACGAATTCTAACAGGTGTGAAAACCAAGGCAACCCGTGAATATATGTGGTGAAAATATTGTGTGTCCTCTGGGCGTTGCATCTTGCAGCAATGGGAATTTTTCAAGCCACGAATGCAGGGCAAGTGCACGTGCACGATTTGCGTGTGAGGTATGCGGATACAGATCGAATGGACATGGTGTACCATGGCACATACGCTGCATATTTGGAAGCGGCCCGTGTGGAAATGTTGAGAGACTCAGGATTTGTGTACGCTGAAATGGAGCGCGATGGTACGTTTTTGCCTGTGGTGCAGCTGGAGCTGACCTACAAGAAGCCCGCCCGTTACGACGAAGTGTTGGAAGTGCACACCCACATCACGCAAGAGCCCACCTCCAAATTGGTGTTGCACTGTGAGGTGCGTCGAGGAGAGGATGTCCTTGTGGAAGGAAAGGTGGTGTTGGTGTTTGTGGACGGCTCGTCAGGGAGGCCTAAAAGGGCCCCTGAGCACTTGGTTCAGACGCTGACCAAAATTGGGTTGGTCAGGGGATGAGGCATGGATTCAGGAAGTTTGGACCTCTCGGATGAGGCTGTCCAACTTCGCGATGACGTTTTTCCACGAAAATGAATTGGCCTTTTCGCGGTAGGCTTTGGGGGCCACGGGCCAAGTCTTCCACGTCTGATTGCGAAAGGCATCAAACCAAGATTCAGGCTCCATGTACCGATGCCCGGCCGGCATGGTTTCAGTGTACGCATGCAATTGGGGCACCCAAGGCATCACCTCACAGCGCATGGCTTCGATCACGGCCAACCCGAAGTACTCCTGCTTTGGCGCAAGCGGGGCCACGGTGCTTCGCCACAGCCATCGGACATAGTCGGCCTTGGAATCGGCATACCCCCACTGCAAACAGCGTGAACCCATGTTGTCACGCATGGCTTCCCAGCCTTCTGGGACCCTTCCCTTGGATTCCCCCATGACCACAAATTCGGCAGGAATGTTGTGTTTGAGAATGCCATGCACAAGCGCCATCCAAACGTCGGTTCCTTTGTCCCAGGACCATCTCTGGTTCCAGAGCAGCACAGGAACCTCACAGCCCTCCCAGTTGCCTGGCTGTTCTGGTCGCAGTGCATCCCAATCCTCAAAGCTCAATCCAAGGTGCACCACATGGCTTTTTTCTGCGATGCGCGCTGCGGGACGAGGCAGTCTGGGCTTGGGCATCTTGGCCATCCATGTGTCGACAGCGTCCAAAAACGCCCTGCGGTGGTGGGCAGAGTTGAACCAAACTTGGTCGGCAGCAAGGGCGCTGGAGACATTGATGTAGCTGTACGCCAAGTCACGTCCGAGCTTGGGGTCGTTGTCAGTGGGCGACCAGGGAAAGGTGAGTTGGTTTTCATGGAACATGACCACGCATTTGACGCCGTGCCAGGTGGCTGGCAACAGGCCTTTGAGTTGTGCTAGGTCGCACATGTCCGTGGTGATGAGGACGTCGGGAGGGCTCATGGACTGCAGTTCATGGGCCCAAATCCCAGCAGCGCCTTGCATCCGCCATTTCCAATGGTTGGCGTGGAACGTTTTAAGGTCCACTCGATGCCCTTTTTGCGTCAGCCCTTGCTTGACGCCTTGGGCCCAAGCGGCGTGGGACCCGCCGTGAAAGGGATCCAACAAAAGAATGCGGGCAGAATCGTTCATGGAACCAAGTTTTCAAAAGGTACAACACGCTCGGCTCGCGCACATCTTGGTGAGCTTGCCTCAAATTGGGCGTGCCGGCGTCGTGCCATGCGCTCACCCACGCAGAGGCGATCACATGGCTGGCTTCACAGAACCTCGGCCACGTGTTGTGTCCAGTGAGGCTGTCCCAGCATGCCAGAGCCTCGGGACTGGGCAACATGGACAGGGTGCGCCCCCGTCGGCGCAAGGCCCAACCGCGGGTTTCAACCAAGCGTCGCCATGTGGCCTCTGTCACGAGGAGTTCGGGCACGTGGCTGTGGCTCTCCGTCAAGATGTCCCACGGGTCCCAGAGGGGCTCGTAGTCAGGCCGGGCCTCTGTCAATTCACAGGTGTGTGAAGCCATCAAGTTCTCCACGTTGTGGGTTTCCCACAGGGCATGTATGCCCTGTTGATTGGTCCGTTGGCCGTCGTAGTTTCCTGTGCTGTGAAGTGGCACGTGGGCGTCGGCCAAATAATGTCCAAGGTCAGCGGCCGTGCGCAGCACGTTGTCCAAATCGGGGGGGGTGGAGTCCGAACCCGCCATCAAACCCACGAGCTTGTTGTACGTCCAGAACAACTGCCATGGCAACACACCAAATCGGTGAGGATCGAGGGTGCTGTCGCCCGAGGCCACGATGGCCTCGTATTCTTTCCAACTCATTCCAATCAGCTCATTCGAGGACGAATCTCCGGGCCAAGCGTCGAGGACGTCGTCCAGGTCAAGGAAATGTCGAGGTGCCTCGAGGCTGTCGGTGTGCTTCCTCGAGTCTGCAGAGGTGGCGTGGCGCACCAGAAGGGTGGGGTCGCCCCCCCCATGCGTTTTGCAAGTCAGGGGGCAATTGCACCCAAGCTTTTGCGTGAATGTGTCGGTGAGGGGAGAACCCCCAACCCACGATGAAGATTGGAAGCAGGCAGGCGAAAGCGCCTTTCAGGACATCATTTGGAAGTCGGCGCATGGTTCAACAGAACCAAGGAACCGTTTTTCAAGATGGGAATGGCCTTGCAATTGTTGGGCGTCAGGCAATACTTCACGTCCTCGTTCAAGTTCAAATTGCGCAACCGCCTTCTGTGCGAGGACGCCTTGAGGAAGGAGAACATGTTGTCTCGAGAGGAACGGAACAAAAATTTGGCAGCCACCGTGCTGTCTGAGTCTGCGTAAAATTTCCCAGAGGCCAGACATAGGTCTGCAATGGCCCCGCCACAAATGGTGTCCTCCAAGTTGAATTTGTCTTTCCAACCTGACCCCAAGACCAGCACGTCGCGCTCTTGTTCAATGAGCCATGTGCTGATGGCGTCGAGGTTGTTCAAGGCGCCGATCACCACGGTCGACTTGTCCTTGGCCATGTTGATGGCCTTCGTGCCGTTTGTGGTCGTCAACACCACCGTTTTGCCTTTCAACTTGGGGTCCATGTAGCTGTATGGCGAATTACCCATGTCGAACCCGTCGACAATCTGTCCGCCACGTTCCGCTGCCACAATGTGACCTTGTGCTTTGTAATTCTTGGCTTCTTCCAAAGTCGCCACGGGGATGATTTCCCCAACCCCGTACTCCATGGCGGCACAAATGGCGGAGGTTGCCCTCAGCACGTCCAGGACGACCACGAGGTCAAAATCTCTTTCGTAGAGGTGGTACTCGCCTGGCGAAAAGCAAACTTCAATGCGGTTCATGTCGTCGTCGGTGTTGGGTTCAGGAAGTCAAAAAGGGAAACTTCACCACGTGGCAGGCCACCCTCTTGCTGCGGATTTGGACGAACAAGTCCGTGCTCAGCGCAGACACCGCGCGGTCAAGATAGGCCATCCCAATGCCATGGCCCAAGGAAGGAGACATGGTCCCGCTTGTGACTTGCCCAACCACATTTTCGGACGCGTCCATCACGTTGTAGCCCTGACGCGGGATGCCTCTGTCGTCCATGACCAGCCCCCTCAGCTTGCGCGGGGTGCCTTCCACCTTTTGCGCTTTCAGGAGGTCGGCGTCGACAAAGTCCTTCGTGAACTTCGTGACCCAACCCAATCCAGCCGACATGGGAGACGTGGTGTCGTCGATGTCGTTGCCGTAGAGGCAGAAACCCATTTCCATGCGCAAGGTGTCCCGCGCGCCAAGCCCACATGGTGGCACCCCTGCATCAAGCAGGGCTCTCCAGATGGATTCCACCCCCTCAGGCGACGCATAGATTTCGACGCCGCCTGCCCCGGTGTAGCCCGTGGCAGACACCAACACGTCTTGGCCGAGAAGGGTTCCTTGTGTGAACGTGTAGTAGGACAGTTCTTCCCAGGTGTTTTCGTCCTTTCTGGTGGGAGACAACTTGCCGAGGATATGCTGGGCTTCGGGCCCTTGAAGCGCGATCAACGCGTGTCGTTCGCTGGCGTCATCCAACGTCACGTTGAATCCCTTTTCTGCGACTTGATTTTGAATCCAAGCCCAGTCTTTGGCCCGATTGCTGGCGTTGACCACAAGCATGAATCGGTCTTGGTCAAGGCGGTAGACCAACAGGTCGTCCACGATGCCGCCGATGCCGTTGGGCATGAAGCTGTACTGGACTTTGCCGTTGAACAAGGTGCTGGCGTCGTTGCTGGACACCCATTGCACCAAAGCAAGTGCGTCTGGGCCGGAGATGAAGAACTCGCCCATGTGGCT
>DKNS01000064.1 GCA_002469765.1 Flavobacteriales bacterium UBA7382
CAACCTTGGGTTTTGGGGCAGCCTTGGCTTTTACAATGCCTACCTGCCAGAAATCGCCTCAAAAGAGGAACAAGACAAACTTGGCGCCCGGGGCTACGTCATGGGCTACATCGGCTCGGTGGTCTTGCTCCTGGTCTGCCTGGGCATGATCATGGGCGTGGGCAACCACCTCACCAAATGGGCGTTCGTTCTCGTGGCCGTGTGGTGGGTCAGCTGGGCCCAACCCGCATTCCGTCGTTTGCCCTCCACCCCCCACCAGAACCGACCCAGGGGCAAGCTCTTGACGCAAGGCTTCAAAGAACTTCGTGGCGTGGCCAGGGACCTCAAGGGACAACTCCACCTCACCCGGTTCCTTGGCTCGTTTTTCGTGATGAGCATGGCCATTCAAACCATCATGCTCATGGCCACGAGCTTCGGCATCAAAGAGGTTCAGCTCTCGAGTGCTGAGCTCATCGTGGCCACGTTGCTCGTCCAATTTGTGGCCATTCCCGGCGCCTTTTTCGTGGCGTGGTTGAGCGGCAAAATTGGCAACATCAAGGCCTTGGCTGGTTGCATCCTGGCGTGGTGCGCCGTGTGCGCCTACGCGTATTGGTTCGCGAGCACCAAAGAAGGTTTTTACGTGGCCGCAGCCGGCATAGGATGCCTCATGGGCGGCACCCAAAGTCTAAACCGTTCCACCTACAGCAAACTCTTGCCCGAGACAGAAGACAACGCCTCATACTTCAGCTTTTATGAGGTTCTGGAAAAGGGCGGGCTCGTGATCGGGATGTTTGGGTGGGGCTACATCGAGGGCCTGACCGGGTCCATGCGCAACAGCATCCTGGCACTTGTGGGACTGTTTGGCTTGGCGTTCCTGGTGCTCATGCTCATGCCCAAATCACACCGCGGTCACCTCTCCGCAGCTTGACGCTGCGCCGGCAAAATCTCACATGTGCGCACTAAAAAAGGCACGCCCTGGGGCGTGCCTTTTTTCATGGGAAATGCCCCAGAACTTCAGTTCACAGAGAACGTCACGCGGCGGTTCTGTGCCCGCGCGATGTCGGAGTCGCGGGTGCTGGCGGGGTCGCTGTTCTCGCGGCTGGTGACCACGATGCGGTCGGCAGAAATGCCTTCAGCCTCAAGCAAGCGCTTCACCTGTCCTGCGCGCTTCTTGCCCACGCCTTTGTAGCGGACGTTGATTTTGCCTTCGTTGAACTCGTCGTCGTCGCAGTGGCCAACGACCTCTAGACTCAGCGACGCATCCTCCTTCATCAACTTGGCGATGGTGGCGATGGTGTTCTTGCCTGGCGTCGTGGGCATGCGCTTCAAAAACGCGTAGTAAATGGCCGCGTCGCGGATGACCTCTTGGGCTGAGGCATCCTCTGGCAAGTTGCTGGTGCTTCCGTAAACCAAATCCATGTCGCGTTCGTCCGCTGCACCGCACTTGCACTGACTCAATGCTGCGATGGCTTCCACCTTGACGTTCTCCACGTAGTAGTACGCATGGGGCTGCTGAGGCTTGCCTGTGAAGCAATCGCGGTTCGCGGTGGAGCGGGCAACTTTCTCTTCCTCAATGCTTGCGTCCCCGCCAAAGCATCCAATCACAAGGTACTCTTCCTCGCCAGTGCCTGTGAAGGTGCCACAGACCGTTTCCCATCCGTCCATGTACACCATGGATTTGTTGCTCTTGTGCTGGACGTCGGGCTTCTGCACGATGGGCGCAGTGCCGCCACGCTCGATTTTGCGGTCGCTGAGGATCGCGCCGATGTCTGGCACCGCGTAGCGGCTCAAATCCGCCAAACTGAGGTCAAACGACACGCAGTACATCTGATTTTCTTCCAACTTCTCGGTGAGCTGCACCTGCAAGTAGGATCGCTTGAGCTTGGGGCTCTTGCTGTAGGCGCGGAAGCCTGCGTAGAACACCCCGTCGGCCGGATCCTGGTGCCCGTAATCGTTGCAGGGGATGGTCACCTTGCTCTCCTTCTCACGCTCCATGAACAGGTCTGGCGCGACCTCGGTGGCCCCACCCCATTCCTCGCTGAACACGTCGATGAGCCCAAACGACTTGATGTCCTTCTCCTTGGCGTCTTCAGAGACTTGCTCGAAACTGGGGTTGGGGACAAGGTTTTGAGCTTGACCACTCACGGACAAAGTCAAAGACAGCACGGCCAGTGGTGCCGCGAAGAGGGAAATGTGCTTGATGTTCATGCGAATGCAGGTTTGGTTGGAATTCCAACGTCGGCGAAAGTTAGGGCGCTTCCCTTGGATGCCCAACGGGGCAAGCACCTTCAGTCACGAACCGTGCCAAACCCAAATTGGCAGGCACTCAGTGCAAGATTTTGAACACCGCCTCGCGCAACAACATGCCGTCCGTGGTCGAGGCGTTCCCTCGGCCCTTGGCCTTCTTGTCCGCCTCTCGCAGGTAGCCGAAGATGCGCTCCACCTTGGCAACGCTGTAGGATTGGGCGGCGCGGGCGTAATCCTTGACCGCATATGGGCTGCACTTCATGGCCTTGGCCGCGGCCGAGTCATGCTTGTCGTCCAAGCCTTGGTAGACCAAAACTCGTGCGAAGTAGGCATGAAGCACAGGCACCACCATCGCCAACGGAGCGCTCTTGGGATTGGCCTCGAAGTAGTTCACGATTCGGTTGGCACGCTCGACGTCCTTTTGGCCCAACGCGCGCTGAAGCTCAAACACATTGAAATCCTTGCTGATGCCAATGTGCTTCTCCACGTGGTCCACTGTGATTTGGGTGCCTTGGGGCAGGAGAATTTGAAGTTTGGCCAGCTCATTGGCCACCTTTTGCAGGTTGTTGCCCAAGCTCTCCGCCAACAGCTGCGCCACTTGGTTGCCCATCTCCAGCCCTTGCGCCGAGGCGTGGCCAGAGATCCACTGGGAGAGTTTGTAGTCGCGGACCTTGTCGCTCAGAAACAACGTGCCCAAACGGGACATGGTTTTCACGGCCTTCAACCGGCTGTCGACCTTCTTGTGCGGGTGGGCAAACACCAACACCGTCGTGGGCACAGGCTCGCTGGCGTAGGCCTCCAATTTGGCCATGTCGTCCTTGCGCTTCCACATCCTCATGTCTTGGGCTTCCTTGACCATGACCAGCTGCCGATCAGACATCATGGGGAAGCGTCTGGCCGCGGCGAGCACCTCGTCGACGTCGGTGTCGCGACCGTACAAGACCGTCTCGTTGAAGTCCTTCAAACCCTCGTCCACCACTGTGCCGAGCAAGGTCTTGACGATCTCAGAAATGAAAAAAGGCTCCTCGCCGTGCAGCACATACACCGGAGACAATTGTCCCGAGGTGATGTTCCGAACGATTTGGCGGTGCGGCATGGCCGCGAAGGTAGGCCTGCGTTCCTTTCGGAAGTAGCTTCGTGCCATGGACCTCGGCATGCCTTCCCTTCAGTGGCCCCCTGCCCCGTTGAAGATCCAACGCGGGGCCCAAGGGAAGCACGAGGTGATGTGTTTGGCCCGTCGGAAGTGGGTGGCGCTGGAGCCTGAGGAGTGGGTTCGCCAACATGTGATTCACCACTGCGTTGATGTCTTGAAGTTCCCAGCAGGGTGCGTAGCCGTGGAACGCCCCTTGATTCTCAACGGCATGAAACGCAGGGCGGACATTGTATGCCACACGACAGATGGCACGGCCCAGCTTTTGGTGGAATGCAAGGCCCCAGATGTCAAACTGAGCCAAGATGCGGTGTCCCAAATCGCCCGTTACAACATGGTGCTCAAGGTGCCTGCCTTGCTTGTGACCAACGGCCTGGAACACGTGGCTTACGAAGTTGGCTTGGACGGCTCGGCCACGCCCTTGAAGGGGTTGCCTTCTTGTCCCGCCGGTTGACCAAGGAGGTGGACCTCCCCTTGCGTATTTTCGCACCCAATGAAGATCTCCGAAATTCTCGCAGTTGCCGGCAAGCCCGGCTTGTTCAAAGTGTTGGCCTCCGGAAGCGCCAGCATCGTTGTGGAAAGCATGATTGACCAAAAGCGCTCCAGTGTGCCCGGCACTGCCCGGGTCAGCAACTTGGCCGACATCACGATGTACACCGACAGCGAGGACGTGCCGTTGCGTGACATTTTGAACCGCATCCACGACGCCCAAAAGGGAGAAGCGGGGCCCTCGCACAAGGACGGTGCGCAGGTGATCCGAGACTTTGTCGACGGCATTCTGCCTGAGCTCGACCATGACCGCGTGTACCAAAGCGACCTGAAGAAGCTCGTCCAGTGGTACAACATGCTCATCGGTCAGAAAGCCTTTCCCCTTGAAGCTCCTGAAGGAGTGGATGAAGCGCCCGCGGCAGAAGCTGC
>DKNS01000019.1 GCA_002469765.1 Flavobacteriales bacterium UBA7382
CTGAAACCGACGACAAGGCTTGATTCAGAAGTTTGGAAATGAAAAGGAGACCTGCGGGTCTCCTTTTTTTTGCCTGTATCTTTGTGTTTAGAAATGTTGAATCAAACCTTGATTCCTCCAGCGCAGTTTGCGCTCATCCTCGATCGCTTGGCACACCAGTTGATTGAACACCATGATTTTTCGAAGACCGTTTTGGTTGGTTTGCAACCGAGAGGAAGTCGACTTGCGGAGCGATTGCAACGCCGTTTGCACGAATTGCAACCCGAATGCCAGGTGCCTTGCGGTAGATTGGATGTGACCTTTTTCCGAGACGACATTCGCTCCAACGACAAGTTGCTCAGCCCCAACGTCAATGACATGGGGTTCACCGTAGAAAGCAGGGATGTGGTCCTGGTGGACGACGTGTTGTTCACAGGCCGAACCATCCGTGCAGGGCTGGATGCTTTGCTCGCCCATGGTCGCCCCAACGCGGTTGCATTGGCCGTATTGATTGACCGAAGGTTCTCTCGAGAATTGCCGATTGAGCCCAACTACATTGGGATGCATGTCGACAGCATTGGGGTCCAGCACGTCAAAGTATTTTGGAGTGAAGAAGAAGGAGAGGACCGAGTCATCTTGTTGAACGAGAAGCCGTCATGAGCGAATCGCAAGGATTGTCGACCTCGAATCTGCTCGGAATCAATGAACTGACCAAGGCAGATGTGGATTTGATTCACGCCACGGCCAAGGAGTTTAAGGACGTGTTGAATCGTCCCATCAAAAAAGTGCCTTCTTTGCGCGACTTCACAGTGGCCAACCTCTTTTTTGAGAATTCCACAAGAACCCGTCTGTCTTTTGAGTTGGCGGAAAAGCGCCTTTCGGCCGATGTGGTCAATTTTTCCGCTGCAGGGTCCAGTGTGAAAAAGGGTGAGACTCTGGTGGATACGGTGAACAACATCCTTGCCATGAAAGTGGACATGGTGGTGATGCGCCACCCACACCCGGGAGCCCATCAATTCTTGGCCTCTAAGGTGGATGTGCCCATCGTCAATGCTGGCGATGGAACGCACGAGCACCCTACCCAGGCCCTTCTCGACACGTTCAGCTTACGGGAAGCCTTGGGCCAAGACATGACGGGAAAGAACATTTCCATCGTGGGAGACATCCAACATTCACGCGTGGCGTTGTCCAACATCAAGGCTCTTAAGCTTCTTGGTGCCAACGTGCGTGTATGCGGACCGGAAACCTTGGTTCCCAAACACCTTCACGAGATGGGTGTGGAAGTCAGCCATGATTTGGACGACACCATCCGTTGGTCAGATGCCTTGAACATGCTGCGAATTCAACTCGAGCGCCAAGGCCCTTCTGATGCGGTGCGATTCTTCCCGACCCTGCGGGAGTACACCATGCGTTTTGGGCTGACGTTGGAGCGCCTGGGACAATCTGATGCGCCTGTGGTCATCATGCACCCGGGGCCCATCAACCGCGGGGTAGAGATTTCGAGTGAAGTGGCCGACGGCGAGCACGCCATCATCCTGGATCAGGTGGAGAATGGCGTCGCAATTCGGATGGCGGTGCTGTATCTTCTCGCCCAAAGAAAGACCTGACCAGGCTCCGATGCCCTTGCTATATTTGGCCTCAACGATTCAACATGAAGTTTACCACAGAACACCGAGACCGCGTCGTCATTGTGACGAGCACTGTCGAAAAGCTTGATGCGCTTCACGCGCCTGATTTGAAAGCAGAATTGGTCCAGTTAGGCAAGTCCGGCCACTTGAACATTGTCCTTGACCTCACGCAGTCTCGGTATTGCGATTCCAGCGGTCTCAGTGCAGTGCTCGTTGGGAACAGGTTGTGCCGCGATGAAGATGGCACCTTCGTGCTTTGCGGATTGCAACCTACCGTGGAAAAGTTGGTCCAAATCTCTCAACTCGATCGCGTCCTCAACATCACGCCCACAGTCAACGAGGCGGTAGATTTTGTGTACATGGAAGCCACGGAGAAAGACTTGGGTGGAACCTCGTCAGAGTCCTAAACACCAAAGTGATGACATTATTTCTGAAATTGCCCGGACTGGCTTTGGCAGCCTTTTTTCTGTGCTTGGCTCCTAGAATGTGGGGGCAATGTGACATTGACTTCGATTTTGGAGAGGCCACCTTCGGGGTGTCTCCCGATCCAGACATGGGGGAGACTTTTTTAGACGGAATGCTGGATGAGTCGTACTTCGACGTTCTGCACATTTTGATTCCCGCCAATGCTGCTGGGATCGATTCAGCCTATCCTCCAACTTTGCCGGTGGACAGTGTGATTGTGTTGGCCAATTCCATCGATGGAGCGGGCGCATACCAAGGCATTGTCTTTACAGATACTGTGACACAAGAGCAGTTCTTTGCAGACGAGATTGGCTTGGAGGTGTTGTTTAACAACAACGGCGATTCTGAAAACTCCACTGCTTTCTTGGGGGGTGAGCAATACTGTGCAGCCATCCAAGGAGTGCCCAATCGCTCTGGCATTTACCGCATCAGCATCGACATCCAAGCTTGGGCGACGATTTTCACACCTTTCAATGCCCCCTACACGTTTGACAACTTCACATTGCGCGTGAATTGTCCATTGCTTGAGGATGTGTCGGTCACCAACGTGAACAGCGATGATGGGACGCAAGGCACCTTGACGGTCATGTTGGCTGATGGTGTGGAGGCGACAGAGGTGGTTTGGTTCAATGCGTTTGGCGACCAGATTGGCACGGGAATGTCCGTGTCTGTTGACAACGCAGGTTCATTTTCAGTCCAAATCACCTCGGCAGATTGCCAAAGTTTGTTTGGTGGTTGGTTGGTGGGAGACGACGCAGTGGAATGCGCGCTGACGGCCAGTGTGGAGGTGACCAACACCGATTTGGGTCAATTCAATGGATCTGCCTCGGTGTCGGTGTCGGGAGCGGTCGGCACATGGACTGCCAACTGGTACAGTGGATCAGGCATCTTGGTTGGCACCGGCGAGGTGTTGAGCGGGTTGGGTGAAGGCGACTACAGTGTGGTGGTGTCCGACGATTCAGGTTGTTCTGTGGAAGTCGAAGACATCAACGTGTTGACCGGTTTGTCCGACGTCGCTCAGTTGGACTTGTCCACATTTCCCAACCCTGCATCTGCGGAGCTCTCTTGTCTTGGAATCATGCCAGGTGACGCTTGGGCTGTATTGGCAACAAATGGGACAAAGGTGCGTGCAGGTCTTTCCGCCACATTCGGATGGACCCTCGACGTGTCTTCTTTGGAGGCAGGCATGTATTTGCTGGTGGTGACGCGTCAAGGTGTGCGCCAAGTGCAGCAAGTGCAAGTCACACACTGAGACTGCAGGTTTTCACGCGATGCATTTCGAAGTGGTGTTTCTCGGGACAGGAGCTGCGGTTCCGGTGCCTTTGAGAAGCACCACTTCGCAATTTGTGGACATTCATGGGCACACATATTTGGTGGATGCAGGAGAGGGTGTTCAACTGTCCCTGCGCAAAAACAAGCTAAAATTCCAAAAGCTGAAAGGCGTGTTCATCAGCCACATGCATGGAGACCATGTGCTGGGTTTGCCTGGACTGTTGAGCACCATGTCTTTGCTGGGGCGGAAAGAGCCCTTGCTGCTTTGGGGGCCTGAGGAGTTGAGACCATGGTTGGATGCGACGTGGAAAGCCATTCATGCGCACATGTCCTTCGAACTGGATTTCAAACCTTGGGGCGAAGGAGAGGAGGTTTTGTTGGAGGGGGAGCGTCACCGGCTGGTCTCGGCACCTGCCAAGCACCGGATTCCCACCAGGGCTCTGCGCATCGAAGAGCACAGCCTTCCTTGGAAATTGGATGGCCTCCAGGCCAAATCCAAAGACATGCCATTTCACGTGCGACAAGCCTTGAAGCGTGGCGAGTCTGTGCTCTGGAATGACGAATTGCAGGAGGCTTCGATGTGGTGCAAACCCCCTGGGAAGACCAGGGCATATGTGTATTCCTCAGACACGCGTCCTTGTGAGTCTGTCAAGCGACTGGCTGAAGGCGCAGATTTGTTGTACCACGATTGCACATTCGCAGAACGAGACGCGTCTCGGGCCAAGGACACCCACCACAGCACCGCGAAAGAAGCAGCACGCTTGGCCAATCAGGCCGGTGTAAAGCAGTTGGTGTTGGGTCACATCAGCACGAGGTACAGAGACACTGGCGAATTGCTAGGTGAGGCCTTGGCTTTTCACAGTGATGTGGAGGTGGCCATGGACGGGATGTCGAAGATTGTGGTTGCGGGGTGAGTTTGTCCCAAAGGGGTGTTCTATATTTGTTTAGAATCGTTCCAAAGAGATGAATTCGTTCTCCACCTCCGTGGCCATCGCCGACAGCAGCGCCCTCTTTAGGTTGGGCGTTCGAAACATGGCTGGTCACGTCAGGGGGATTCAGATTGTGGGGGAAGCAAGTACTTCAGAGGACCTCGTGGGTCTCGTTCAGAGTTTCAACCCTCAAGTGGTTATCGTGGATTTTCTTGCGGAAGGCTTCGACATCGATGTCGTGCGCAAAGTGAAGGTGATGAAGCCCAAGTGCCGCGTCCTGGCAATCACATCGGAGCAAAGTGGACACACCATCGTCAACGCGCTGAAAGCGGGTGTGGACAGCTACATCAAGAAGGATTGCGACCTGGGGGAGGTGGAAGATGCCATCCGCGAGACCTCCCAAGGGGGTGCCTTCTTTTGTGGCCAGATTTTAGATCGGATCCGAAAGGAGTCCATTGATGTAAGTGACCTCGAGAACATTCCTCTGACCTGCGACCCCATTCACCTCAGCGCGCGAGAAACAGAAGTGCTGTCGTTGATCGCGGAAGGGCACACCAACGGAGTGGTCGCAAGCAAGCTTTTCCTGAGTGCACACACCGTGACCACCCACCGCAAGAACATCATGGCGAAGTTGGGCGTAAACAACACCGCCGCTATGGTGATGTACGCGGTAAAAACCGGGCTCGTCAGCCCCAATAAATTCCTGTTTCAAGGTGAGGCTTAGTGAGTCGTGTCCATTGAACACTTCTTGGGGCGCCTTGACTTGCGTCGACGCCGGAGATTTGCGACTTTTGCACCACCTAAATGAAAGGTCATGCAATTGGAGAATCACGTGATGTTGGACTTTGACATTTCCCCTGTGGGAACGAGCAGACTGGGTGAGGTGGACTTCGACAACCTTGCGTTTGGCAAGGTGTTTTCCGATCACATGTTCGTCATGGACTACGCGGATGGGGCGTGGCAACGGGGAGAAATATCTGCATTTGGTCCCATGACGTTTTCCCCTGCCATGATGTCCTTGCATTATGGCCAAGCCATCTTCGAGGGCATGAAGGCGTTCCGTCAGAAGGACGGTTCTGTGTCGTTGTTCCGTCCAGGAAGGAACATTCAACGCTTGAACTTCTCTGCGCGCCGCTTGAGCATGCCAGAAGTCCCCGAAGACATCGTCTTTCAGGCCATTGTGGAATTGGTGAAGCTGGATACGAATTGGGTTCCAAGCGCGCCCGACAGTGCGTTGTACATCAGACCATTCATGTTCGCCACGGAGAGTCATGTTGGGGTTCGTCCGAGTCTCAATCACCGACTGTGCATCTTCACGTGCCCAGTCGGTGCGTACTACACCAGGCCAGTTCGTGTGAAGGTGGAGACCAAATTCACACGCGCAGCCTCTGGCGGCACAGGCGCAGCAAAAGCGGCAGGTAATTATGCGGGGTCCTTGTTTCCCACTGAGATCGCCAAGTCGGAAGGATACGATCAGGTTTTGTGGACAGACGGCGCCACCCACACCAAGGTGGAGGAGTGCGGAACCATGAACGTGGGGTTTGTGATCGACGGAAAGTTGGTGGTGCCTTGCACGAGTGACACCGTGCTTTCAGGCGTGACCCGAGCCAGCGCGGTCGACTTGATGCGACATGAAGGTGTTGAGGTGGAAGAACGTGTGGTGGAAGTTCGTGAATTGCAAGAAGCTGTCAAGACTGGGCGGTTGACCGAGGCTTTTGGCCTGGGTACAGCCGCGACGATCTCCCCCATTTGCACGTTGGGACTGGAAGACAGAGATTGGGACTTGCCAAGCCAAGACACGTGGATTCTTGCTCCGAGATTGAAACAACGCTTGGACGAGGTAAGAACAGGGTCGGGAGAGGATCCCTTCGCCTGGAACATTCCACTCTAACTCCCGTACATTGGACCATGGCACGGTCCTCCATTCTCTTTTTGTTGGCCTTGTGCAGCGCATACGTCGCCAAGGCCCAAATGGAACGGATGCACATCCAAGGTGCAGCCACACCTTATGCCCTCAGCTCTGATTACCGCGCTTTGGGGCACAACCCTGCGCTGATGACGTTCGACGGATGGGAAGGGGACTATACGCGCACAACGGGTGGGTTTGAAGGAGGTTTGTCCATTCGCTCAACGTTTCTTGAACGCACAGACCTGTGGTCTCAATTGAGGGGCAACACAGAGTCAGAATCGGCCCAATGGGCTTTCGATGATTGGGTGGAGGCGTTGACGAACGAGGACCTTCATATGAGCGCGAGTTTCTTATCGGCTGCATACGCCAGACGGATGGGGACTTGGGCGTTTGCCTACGCCAACAGAAGGTCGGTCCTGGCGTCAATCAATTTGTCTTCCACCGCTGCCAAGTTGTTCTCGGATGGAGGGCTCGATTTGTTTTCTTCCATTCGGTTGGTGGATTCAGGTGAAATCGTACCTGTGGAAGAGTTTGACTTTACGTTGGGCCAAGTGTGGGAAGGCGTTGAGCTTAACACTGAAGCGACCTTGGCCAATTTGCTCCAAGGTTCCACTTTCTCTTTCCAGTCCGTGAGGTCACACGAAATGGGACTTTCGAAATCTTGGGGCGCTCAAGACGATGGAGGCTGGGAATTGCACACTGGGATTGGGGCCCGTCTGATCCTTGGCTCGGCTTACTTTGACCTTGAGGCAGAAGGCAACGACTTGAAGGCTTTCGGAGCGCGTTCGGAAGGGTTGTCTTGGAGCAGCATTCAAGCCTTCGACTCTTTGCGGGGATCAGGTTTGTCACTGGGGTGGTTGGACATTTTCAGTCCTGCGGGACGTGGTTGGAGTGTCGATCTTGGTGGGGTTCTTTCTCGCGACAACATCTGGGTTGGAGCTTCTCTTGTGGACGTCGGTCGGATGACCTGGCAAGGCAAGGAATATGGAATCCAAAATCTCAGTTTGGGTCTCGCCCCTGACGCCAGCAATCCTGAGGTTTTCGACCCCACGCAGTTCTCGATTGATCCAGGAAGTTGGCTCTCGAGCGCTTCAGACCTTTTGAATCCAGAGTCGTGGTTTGAATCGGGACTGGACGTGGAGCGTGTTGTGCGGGCCAAACCCATGCTTGCCCTTTCCGCGGGCCTACGTCCCATCAGGCCGTTGGTGCTGGCTGCCAATGTGAGCGTGCGAAACCGAGATGCCATTGCTCGTGGAGGGTGGACTGGGGGCGCAACGGCAGGTGTAAGGCTAACCTCTGTGATGGTCCTGGAAGCTGGTGTCCATCGAGGGCATCATGATGTGTTCAGGTTCCCGATGTCTTTTCGATTCAGCATGCGGAGGGGGTTGGAATTTGGGGTGAGGACCTCGGATGTCTCTGTACTGTGGACAGGTGCCCAACCTGAGTTGGGATTTCAAGGGTGCTTTTTACGCTACAGGATGGTACAATCAGGGGATTGATTGGGTTGGAAGTTTTCTATGAAGAGGTGACATTTGCCCATGAATCAAGTGAAATGGCTTTGGTCGGCAGTGGCCTTCCTCGGCCTACAAGCAACATCAATGGGACAAGAAAATTTGGAAACAATCACCCTCGGGGCAGGTTGCTTTTGGTGTGTGGAAGCGGTGTATGAATCCATTCCTGGTGTGGAGTTGGGGGTCTCGGGATACAGTGGCGGGCACATCAAGAACCCAGGGTACCGCGAAGTGTGCACGGGAAGGACTGGGCACGCTGAGGTGGTGCAGGTGACCTTCGACAACACCCGACTCAGTTTGGCAGAATTGCTCGAGATGTTCTTTGCCACCCACGATCCCACGACGCTGAACCGCCAAGGTGCCGATGTGGGCACGCAATACAGAAGTGCGATTTACTTCCACAACGAAGGCCAGCGTGAAATTGCCAAGGCGGCGAAGCTCAAGGCCCAAGACGACTGGGACTCGCCCATCGTTACAGAAATCAAGGCATTTGAAACCTTCTACGAAGCTGAAGATTACCACCAAGCGTATTATGAGCTCCACAAAGAAGCGCCATATTGTCAAGCTGTGATTGCCCCTAAACTCACCAAGTTCAAAGCCAAGTTCTCAGGCAAATACGATTTGCGCTGACGGAGCGTCACTCCTCGGCTTCGAGGCGCTCAATTTCCTTGTCGAGCATGGTGATCATTTGGGCTCGGGCGAGTTCGGAAATCTTGGCGTCGTTTCGAGCTTTGTTCTTCAAGAATCGAAACATGGCTTTCTTTTTGATTTCCACAGCCACGTGCACGCGATAGGTTTGGTCCTCGAGTTGACGAATGTCCTGACCCAACTGACGGATGTCCCCAATTGTGTTGTTGGTGACCTCACGTGCCAAAGATTCAAATTTCTCCATCGTCTCTGAGGCTTGGGTTCCCACAAGCTCACTGGAGTAGGCGTCAGAGACCACCTTTAAGTTGGTTCGCACCTGCTGGGCAAGGGTTTTCCTTGCTTCAAGCTCAGCCTTGCTTTTTGCGATGTTTAGGTTGGCGCTTTGTCCCAAACCAACCCCTCGAAAGTGACGTGCGTCGGACAAGTATTTTTTGCCAGAGAATGGGGTTTTGACCTGGGTGCCTGCGCCGTTTGAGCAAGAGGCGAGCAGGATAAACATGCCAAAGAGGAGTGCGGGGAACACGGCAGTGGCTCGTGAAATGGAAAGAAAGGATTGATGCATGTCAGAAATTTCGACATAGACTTCACCAACCGTGCCAAAGTGTCTCAAATTTTTGTTGGGTCTGTGGGAAACTTTATGGTTGTTGGGGAGGAATGCAAACCGCGGAAGCAATCGTGGGCAAGGTGAAGGTGTATTTTTGGTGGTTGTGTCCTTGAAAGAGCGAATTTTCCGTTGGCGCCTGGCGCGGTTGGATTCTCCAGAGCGAGAACGTCGCGCAATGTCCTTGTCTCGAGCGACGAGTGTGGGGCTTGTGTATCTTGAGCGTGACCATGCGCATTTTCGAGAGGTGAAGGAGATAGGAAAGATGCTGAAAGAGAAGTTTGGAGTGAAGAGGGTGGGCTTTTTGAGCTTTGTGGAAGAAGACGAGAAGAATACCCCCAATTGGCTGGTTAAAAAATTGGGTTCAGGTTATTTCTGCAAGAGCGATCTGAATTGGCACGGCTGGCCTGTCAAGGAATTTGAGGCATTCACGGACACGTCGTTCGACATTCTCATAGACCTTGAGCTGGAGCCCATCTTGCCTTTGAAATTTGTGATTCGAAAGAGCAATGCGGGCATGAAGGTGGGCGTCGATGGGACGGAATGGTGCGAGGATTTGGATTTTAGAATTGTGCCGGAGCCCGCATCGAAAGAGGACGATTTGGAAGAGGTGGATTTGATTTTGAAAGACCCGATGGAGGAGTGGAAGGCCCACACCACCAAGACGCTTGAATATTTGAGCAAGATCGATTTCCAATGAGCGCGCAAATGAAATTGCAAGGGTTGGGCGTGGCCTTGATCACCCCTTTCCACAGCGATGGCAAGGTGGATTATCCAGCGCTGCAGCGCATGGTGGAGCACCTGATTTCAGGAGGATGCGATTTCCTTGTTGTTCTTGGCACGACTGCTGAGACCCCAACCCTTAGCCCGGAAGAACAGCGGAGTGTGGTGGATTTTGTGGTGGAGGTCAACGCCAACCGCATGCCTGTTGTCGTTGGGGTTTCTGGCAACAACACTGTCGAGCTGTGTTCCCGCATTCGCACGTGGGATCTCGAAGGAATTGATGCCTTCCTGGTGGCTTCTCCGGCATACAACAAGCCTTCGCAGTTGGGCATTGTAACGCATTTCAAGGCTGTGGCGGATGCAGCTCCCAAACCCATCGTGCTCTACAATGTTCCCGGCAGGACAGCGAGCAACATGAGTGCCGCCACCACTTTGCAATTGGCCAAGCATGACAATGTGTGCGGCATCAAAGAAGCAAGTGGAGATCTTGGGCAAATTGGATTGATTTTGGCACAAAGGCCTGAAGGATTTGCTGTGTGGTCGGGAGACGACGCCCTCGCATTGCCTACGGTTTCCATGGGGGCTGAAGGTGTGATTTCGGTGATGGGCAACGTCTGCCCGGCGGAGATGTCGCGGATGATTCAGCAAACGGCTTTCGGTCAGATTCAAGAAGCCCAAAAGACCCACCAAGCGTTGACACCCATCATGGACTTGTTGTTCGCAGAGGGCAACCCCGTCGGGGTGAAAGTTGCGTTGAAGCATCTGGGCATTTGTGAGACCCATGTTCGGCTTCCCTTGATCGATGGTTCCAAGGACCTGACTGACAAGTTGTACAAGGCCATCGCTGAGATGGAAGTCGAGGTGTCGTGAAACTGGCATCACGACACCTCGGCATATGAAAATGGCCAACTTGAACAGCCAGCCCTTTTCTTGGGAAGTCTGAAAGAAATCAGTGGCTGACCAAAGCGCGGGTCTTGGCGAGAATGGTCTTGGCGTCAAGTCCGTACTTGGCCATCAATTGGGCCGGAGTGCCGGATTCTCCAAACTGGTCATCCACCGCCACGAAATCCATCTTGGTGGGATGATGGCTTGAGAGGCATTGGGCAACGCTGCTGCCCAAGCCTCCAAAGCGCTGGTGTTCTTCTGCCACCAACACAGCCCCTGTTCGTTTGGCCGATTCCACCAATGTGGCCTCGTCCAAAGGCTTCACGGTGTGCACATTCAACACTTCGGCAGAAATGCCCTCCTTGTGAAGTGCCATAGCTGCTTGCACCGCCTGCCATACAAGGTGGCCACATGCCGCAATGGTCACGTCAGAACCAGTGACGATGCGCTGAATTTTCCCAATCTCGAAAGGGGATTCAGGTCGAATGAACACCGGCACTTTGGGGCGTCCAAACCTCAGGTACACGGGGCCCTGATGCTTGGCGATGGCCAGAGTGGCTTGGCGGGTTTGCTCAAAGTCTGCTGGTACGATCACCGTCATGTTGGGAAGCATCTTCATCATCCCGATGTCTTCCAAAATTTGGTGAGTGGCACCATCCTCGCCCAAGGTCAACCCCGCATGCGAGGCACAAATCTTCACGTTCTTCTCGCTGTAGGCGATGCTCTGTCGGATTTGGTCATACACCCGACCCGTGGAGAAATTGGCGAATGTCCCGGTGAATGGGATTTTCCCACCGATGGTCATGCCAGCTGCGACCCCCATCATGTTGGCCTCGGCGATGCCGACTTGGAAAAAACGATCCGGGAAGGCGCTCTGGAAGGCATTCATCTTCAATGAGCCCGTCAAGTCAGCGCACAGGCCTACGACGTTGTTGTCTGCTTGGCCTGCTTCGAGGAGACCTTGTCCAAAGCCTGAACGTGTGTCTTTGTTCTCAGTGGGATCGAGAAGAATGTGTTGTGAATCAACCATGGAGTTTGATTGTGGTGGTGCTGCCTGAGGCAACCGTGAAGTTTTTTTGAATGCTGTAGAGTGTGCCGCGTGCATTCCGTGCCCTGAAGACGACCGTGTAATCCCCAGGCTGCAACGTATGCATGCCTGCCAAATCGGATGCGTCGAATTGCAAAATCGGCGTCAGAGTTTGGGCGTCCATGACGACGGCATATCCGCTTGTGGTAGCCTGCAAAACCAGGGATCCAGGCGCTGGAATCTCCACTTTGGCGTCTTGCCCCTCGTCCACTTGGACGCCCGTGACGGTCAGGGTAGGGGTGGTGCCGAATGTCAAGTCGTAGATCCCGGTCCGCAAACGCACGCGCTTGCCGACTTCGCTGCGGAAGAACGATTCACACTCCCCTTGAACATGCCACTGCACACCCAAGGTGCCATAGTCTGTCCGAACGCCACGCGCAAATTGAGGCGTCAGGTGTCCTGTGCCCATGTCAGTCACGGCGATTGTATTGTGAACACCAGGCTGCAAGGCCAAGCTGTCCAATTGAACCTCAGGCAAGCTGTGCACTGTTAAGTTGTACAATGGAAGGGGGTCGATGTACAAGGTGTCTGCACCTCCACCCCACGGCAGAGTGTGTACCCACTGAGGGTGGTGGACACCTGTTCGGGAGTCCGTGAAGGAGTATGCCAAGTTGCTCTCTGTGGCATCTCCTGCACCGTTCAGCAAGTCGACTTGCACCGTGGTGTTGTGCATGGCTTGCTCCAGGACGAGCTGCAGGACATGTTCAAAGGCTTGAGGGTCCGCTGCGTCGTAGAAGTTGCCGATGCAATTCAGGCTTTCTGCCATCAAGTCATCCATGCCCATGCCAATCACAAATGGTTTAAGGGTCACCCCTTTCGCTTGGAGCGACCTTGACACAGCGCAGGGATCCTCATCGCATGCCTCGATGCCGTCGGTGATGAGAACAATGACGTTTCTGCCGGGCGCTTCAGGGAAATCCTGGGCCGCCAGCTCGAGCGAGCGTGCGATAGGTGTTGTGCCTTGGGCCCTAATTCTAGAAAGCGCTTGCTTGATGATGAGGTTGTTGAACGTTGAAAACGGAACAACCAACTCCGTGTCGTTGCAGTCTTGCTGGCCCTGCACGTGTCTGGTGCCATGGCCATAGACACGCAGCCCGAGCTCCAATTCATCGTTTTGGTGCAGGCTTTTCAGCGTTTCACTCAGCAGACGCGTGGCGGTCTGAATTTTGCGATCACCACCCCAGAAGGCATTCATGCTGTTGGACGCATCGAAAACAAACAAGATGCGTGTGGGCATCCCTTCATCGTTTGTGGAAACTTGTCCTAAACCCACGCAAGAGACCCAGCAGAGCCCGCCACAGAGCAAGATGAGCCTCCAGCTGGAGGACAACTTGGCTTGGGGTGACATTGGCTTCTCGGGGCGACACATTGGAAGAAGAAAAGGCAGCGCAGGTCAGTAGTCTTGATGCGAGGAATCAAGTTGACCCAACGCCAACTCGAGTTGCTCGTCATTTGGCGCAATGCCATGCCATTTGTGGGTCCCTTCCATGAAATCCACACCCTTGCCCATGTCGGTCTTCATCAGCACCACGGTGGGTTGTCCGGTCCCCCGACGGGCGTGGCCTGCTTGAATTGTCCGCTGAAGGTCCTCGAAGTTGTGACCGTCGCAAGACAACACGTGCCATCCGAAGGCCGCCCATTTTCCAGCGAGGTCTCCAAGAGACATGACGTCGTCCGTGGAGCCGTCAATTTGCTGTCCATTGCAATCCACAAAAGACAAGATGTTGTCAATCTTGTGGTG
>DKNS01000113.1 GCA_002469765.1 Flavobacteriales bacterium UBA7382
CTGTAGGGATTCGAACCCCAAACCTTCGCATCCGTAGTGCGATGCTCTATCCAGTTGAGCTACAGGGCCCTTCCTTCGTGACCTCTCGGCCAATCGGGGGGCAAAGATAGACAGGCTTTATTGTTGACCAAGCCACACCTCAAGAAAATGCAATCGGTGGTCAAGCCCTGAAGTAGCGCAGGCTGACCGTGGCAGCCCCATGGGAGGGGAAATTCCTCCCCGCAGCGTCGTCTGAACGCAGGCCTGCCTCCTCAGCCATGGCGTCGTAGACCGGAATTTCGAGGATGTACTGGTCGCTGAATCCGTGGGTCGCGTCGTACGCCGTGGCCGGCAGTTTGCCCTGCAACTGCTCAGCGTCTTCCGGTGCCACTGTATGCAGTTCGATGACCAATAGGCCGTGCTCTGCCACGTAGGGGGACCACTTCATCAAGTGCTCCTTCAAGCTTTGCTCCACGTTACGAAGCCGCAACCTCTTGCCCCGGAAGGCATAAGCCCCGGTGGATTTCGGGGGGTCTGGACGCTCCAGGATAGGCTCGTTGTACACGCGGTTGTGGTCCAAAAAAGAGCGCACACTCATGAGCTCTGACAAGCGAATGTCATGCTTCTTGTAGAGGTCAATCGCAAGTTGATCAGGGTCGCCGATGTCGCCCCAGATGAAATGTCCCTCCACCCCTTTTTGCATGAAATGATCGGCGGTGGCCACAAGGGCTTCTTGGTTAAAGTCCGCCCCCACCAGCATCAAGGGATGCATGTCCAAATGTTGACCCCTCAACGTTTCTGAAGCGATGACATCCTGCAAGTGCAACAACAGCGCACCGTTGCCACACCCCATGTCGCACAGCCCCCGGGGTTGCTGGTCCAACGGCTTGTTGAACACTTCTTTTAAGACGTTGTCCAAGTGGGTGAAGTAGGCCTTGTGTGCCCCTCCAGATCCCCAGACATTCAGGGTGCGGTCCACGTGGATTTCCGCTTCGCCAGGCTCCGTTCGCCACAAGTGGTTGCCTTCGCCCAACAGGAGCTCCTTGGCCCACAAAAAGGTTTGGGTATAAGAAGTCGTCACTCCGTACGCGGAGGCCCGGCGAAGGAAAAACCCCCCACGCAGCGAACGATCCCATCCCAGTGCTGCAACAACTTCGCGCCAAGCCTTCTGCTTCGAAGGGTGAAGTTGCCCTACAGCGGCGTCCACATCATCCCAATGGGTCAACGGCTCCGTCCCGTGAATGGTGCCTAGCGCCACCAACCAGGGCGCGACCAGAGCACCTTCCAAGTGGGTTCGAGCACGCCGACTCCATTTCGTTTCGTGACCTTGCAAGGAGACCACAGCATCTTTCAGGTTGGCAAGCGCGTCCTGCGCCTCCTGAAACAATGGGGTCTCGGGATCGTTCCACATGCCCACGGCATGCTCCATCCACGCCCGGCCATGAGTGTACAGGTCCTTTTGGGCCACCCAGTCGCCCGTGTCAGCCGAGAGACGCGGCATGTAATTCACTTTGTCGTCGCCGCGGTGGGCTTGAAGGATGCCTTGAGAGCACAACATGCGCAGGCCCACATTCAAGTACCCTGAATTGGCCCCAAACAACGCCGCCAAGTCGTCCACATCTCCTCCGGCAGAGAGGACTTCGTCCAACACCCCCCCTTCAGCCAACACCGGGACCACACCGCACAAGGCCAGCCCATCGAGGTGGGTGAACAAGTCGGCGCGCCAGCTGCGCTGGACGTCTTTGGATGGAACCTCGAACGGGGTCATTTCCGCTTCTTGGACTTGAGTGCACCTTGGTGCATGGTCACCGCGATCGTCTTGGCGTCGAAATACGCCATGCTGATGTACTGACGTCCACCGTAGGGGTTGTCTGTGCCCCAACTGTTCTTGATCACGAAGTACTCTTCGCCTTTTTGGTCTTGGGCAAGGCCCACAATGTGCATGAGGTGGTCGTCGGTTGTGGTGTGGTTCTCGAAACCGATTTGCCGCACGCGTTGGGTGACTTTCTGCTCACGGACGACTTCGTCCCAAAGTTTGGCTTTGTCTTGCTCCACAGGCAACAACGCCATGCCGTTGCGGAAGCTGAATCCCTTCTCGCTCACGTCGGCGTCCCAAGCGATCGTGTAGCCCATCTCCAATGCCCCGCGAACCATGCGGCGCATCTCATCCAACGACACGTTGAGGTATTCCCCGCGGGAGAAGTTGTCCGGCACTTCAAGGGCGAAGCTCGCCCCGAACGGGTGGTGGGTGAAACTCGTGATCGACACGTAGTCGTTGGCGTTGATGCCCAACATGTCGCGGAACGATGCAGGGGTGTAACGCTTGTTCTCGAACGTGAACGACCGCGGCAATTCGCCGAGGTAGGCATCGCAAATGCCGTCCACTGCGTCCCTCCAATCGTCGGAAAGCATGCGCTGCTCGCTCATGGCTTTCACGGCCGCGGCCAGGACCGCATCCAATTCGCCATGGTTGAATTCCGTCTCGCCCTCGTCCAACCCGGTGTACTCCGATTCTGGCACCAGCCCGTAGTCGCGGACCGCGTTCAACACGTCGTGGCAAAGGCTGCCTGGTCCAAATTGATGCAACCCGTGGTGGCGGAGGTACATCTCTGCCTTCAATGGGTACGTGTGGCGCACCGACGCCATTTCACTGAGGTCGATGACCTTCCCAGAAATGCGGGCCACTTCCGATTCGAGGAAGCTCGTGGTGGAGAAGCTCCAACATGTGCCTGTTTGGCACTGGTCTTTCACATCCGTGGCGGTCAAATCCGCCAACGTCTTGAATTGGTACACCGGGGCGTCCTCAGACTGGGCGAGGGCCGAGCCCGAGAAGGTCACGGCGCACAACGCCACCGCGACGCGGGAGAAAAAGGGGGTCTGCATGGGGACAATTTAAAACGTCCCCGGCCTGCTTCGAAGCGACGGGATGGAATCTTGTCCTCAGAACGACGCCCGGGCGAAGTTGCCGAACTCAGAAGGCATCATCCAGGTCAAGAACACCGCGATGTTCCAGCCCCGGGTTTCATTCAGCCCCAGCATCAGGTTGTCCCGGATGACGCGGGCATTCAGCTCGATGTGCCCCCCCTCTTCAAAGTCCAAATCGATGCCCGCGCTGCCGTAGAAGCCCATGCCCCACTGCGTGAGCAAATTGTTGGCCGCCGTGAGTTGGCCACTTCCCACACCCACCGAAGTCAAGAGGTTCACTTCGTATCGGCTGTTGCCCACCGCCGGCGTCAACACCACGTAGTTCTCCTCGATGGACACCGCGTTGGCCATGCCGCCCAACTCCAACCCCCACGACGCACCCTCGGCCAAGTACACCGAGGTGCGGTACCCCAAGGCCACATTCAACCGCTGCTCCTTCCCCAAAATGGGGTACGTCTTGATGTCCAAGTTGCCTTGCCCCTGGTCCGGAAGCAGGCCCGTACTCAGCGTCCAAGCACCCTCGGCCGTCAACTGAATGGCGTCGACGTGGAGGACCAGGGCGGTTTCCGGATTCCAGAATTT
>DKNS01000137.1:0-3794 GCA_002469765.1 Flavobacteriales bacterium UBA7382
ACGTCAATCTTGGCCACCAAGTTGGCGCTTTGGTTGGCGTTGTTCAAACGGGTTGGTGAGCGCTCAAATGCGTCAGACGTCAAGAAATCTGCGTTGTACAACGCGCCGTTGATTTCACCTGACGAACTCACGTTCTGACGAAGTGGCTCGGCCAAAATCTCGGCCCTGGCGCTGTCGGTCATGCGGTACACTCCTCCGAAGGTGGGGCGTGTGTCTTTTTGGTATGTGTAGTTTCCTGACAAGAACAACCCGAGAAGCGGGTCGGTCTTTTCTCCCTTCTCGTTTTTGCGCCATGCGATTGGCCCAGACAAGGAGCCTTCTGCAAGGTTGTAGCCGAATTTGTCAAAGCCGATGGCTGACGTTTCGGTGGGGAGTCCGGAAGTGATCAATTCACCTCCGCCGAACCAGGTGCGGCTCGAGTTCCGCAGGGAGATGTTGATGACACCACCTGTTGCGTCGCCGATGTTGGCGGGGATGCCGCCGGTCACCACCTGCACTTCTTCAATCGCAGATTTCGGCAGGGCGGAAGAGCCACGGACCTTGATGCCGTCGATGTAATACCATGTGGAGGACGTCCGTGCACCCCGGATGCTCACGCCGCCGCCTGTGCCCGCAGTGCTTGCACCGGCCACGGTCGAGGCAATGCTCGTTGCAGAACGCCCAGGCAGTTTGTCGATGTCTTCACGGCTCACAGTGCCGCCCGATGCACCACCGTCTTTGTCGATCAGCGGCACAGAGTATTCCACGACTTCGGCTTCTTCCATCATCACACCTGCGCCGAGTTCGCCGTTGACGAACTGAATTTTGTTGGCGGTGATTTTCACCCCAGTCACCTTTTTGGACTGGTAGCCCACGAAGCTGAACAACACATCGTACGTGCCCGGCGAGATGGGTTTGATGGTGTATTCACCGTCGAAGTCGGTGTTGGTGCCGGCCACTTGGTTTCCGTTCAAGAACAGAATCACACTGGCAAAGGGCAAGGATTCTTTGGTGTCGAAATCTTTGATCTGACCCTTGAGCGTTCCGGCGCCGACTTGCGCCATGGCGCTGAAGGACATCAAAATCGCTCCCAAAAATGTTGCAAACCGCATCATGCGTCTAGAATTTCAGGCAATACAGGTGTAGAGGCCAAATATAGGCCAACGTCATCCAGTTTGCGAACTTTTGTGAAACCCCTTCAAACCAGGGCCATGAAGCTTTTCAGCCCCTTTTCCAGGACCGTCGAAGCAGGACCCGGCGCCACCAAGGAACGGCCCTTCCATCTCGGTTTCTTCGAGCCTTCTTTTGACCCCTTCTCATGCGTCGGCGAACGTTGTCCTTGGCATGTCCACCCTCTTGACCGGAGACGGATTCATCCTTCCCATCTGGTCGAATGAAGTTCTTTTCTCGGCTGGTTTGTTGGTGCTTGTAATGACGCTTTTGAAGCGCTTTGTAATTCTTCTCGAACTCCTTGTTGGCTTGCTTCTCTGCCTTCGCGGCGTCCTTCACCCTGCGCTTGACCGCCCTTCGTTCGCTTCGGCTCATGCTGTCCTCTTGGCCCCAAACGCCTTGTTCAGAGACCCTCAGGAACAACATGGCCAACAGCAACAAAGCACCCCGCATGGCGGGCCATGCATGGGTGCATCTTTGGGGTTGGAGTTTTGTCATGACAGGGGGCAGAGGTTCCAGGCTTGCTCGGCGGTGTCGACAGGAAGCTGGCACGCGCCTTCCTGACAAACATACCAGCGCGGTTGGTCCTCAGGACCAGGGCTTTTCCCTTCCATCCACGTTGGGATGTGTGCATCTCCTGGGTCGATGACCTCCAGCCACGTTCCGGGTCTCGGCGCAGTCCACCACGACGCCGTCACGGCTTGCCGCTGAGCTTCTTCAGCCAGGGCGACCACGACCGTGGTGTAGGCTTCGGTTTGGTCCAAATGCACCTGCCCCCACTTCCCAGACTCGGCCAACGTGGCTGCCCCTGCAATTCGTGCCTGCACCATGTGGCGTGACAGCTCGCGCCATGCTGCAATGTCCAGGGACCACCCCAGCTTCCACAAACTCGACGCGAACGAGGCATTGGCCGAAGGGATCACGCCGTCGTCCATGCTTCGGCTCTTGACGAAAGGGGTGTCGGAGCTTTGGGCGTTGTTCCAGAACGTGTTGGATTCGGGATCGAACAGCCGTTCCATGGCGGTTGCCATGAGGGCCCGGGCTTCTTTCAGCCACTTCCGGTCCTGGGTCGACTGATGAAGTTCAAGGAACGCCTCCACCGTGAAGGCGTAGTCTTCCGCAAACCCTTCGTGGAGGGGCCCCCCGTCCGCGTGGCTCGTTCTTCGAAGCAAGTCAGGGTGATGGGGAATCCGCGCATGGGTTCGCAAGAATTGTCCAAGGCGAAGGGCCGGTTCCAAGGAAAGGTCAGGAAGGCGACGCGCGACTTTGGCCAAGGCCATGGTGGCCAGGGCATTCCATGAGGTCAGCACCTTGTCGTCAAGGCCAGGCTTGATGCGACCGTCTGGCCCGTCGCGCCAAGTTTGAAGTTTGTGAAGCACGTCTTGCAGCTCGCGGCGATCCACGCTGGAGTGGGTCACCCGCCGAAGCACATGTTGGCCGTGCTTCCACATGCTGTGGCCGTTTAAGCCAAACGCCGAGTCCAAACAAGCCACCTCCTCAGGGGCAAGCAGGGATTCCAATTCCTCGGTGGTCCAAAGGTAGTAGGTGCCTTCCTCGCCTTCGCTGTCGGCGTCCAGCGCAGCACAAAATCCGCCATGGTTCAAACGCCACTCCCGGTCCATGAACGCCAAGGCACGTCGCACAGCATCGTTGAACCCGGGAAGCGCATCGTCCCCCCACGCCACAAGGACGGACACCAACTGAGCGTTGTCGTACAGCATTTTCTCAAAGTGCGGAACGTGCCAAGCCTCGTCCACGCTGTACCGCGCAAACCCTCCCCCGACGTGGTCGTGGATGCCGCCACGAACCAAGGAGTCCAAAGTGCGCAAGGCATGCGTGCGGGCTTGCTGTTGCCGTGCGGGGCCCAGGCTTTTTGAATGAGAGGCGCGCCCAAGGAATTCAATCTGGCCAGGCAACGGGAATTTGGGGGCGCCGATCCGACCGCCGTGCTCGAGGTCCCAGGATTCAGCCCAGCTGTCGAAGGCGTCCAGGAACGATGCTTCCTCCGGACGTTCAGCCTGGCTGATGGCTTGAACCGCCGCGGTCAGTTTCTCGGCATAGCGCCTCACGCGTTCGGGGTCTTCGGATTCGATGTCGACGATGGCTTGAAGGGAGGAGAGCCATTGGGTTTTGGGCAAATACACGCTTCCCCAAATGGGCCGCCCGTCCGGCAGGGCGATGCAATTCAAGGGCCACCCCCCTTGACGAGTCATCAATT
Source organism: Flavobacteriales bacterium UBA7382 (assembly GCA_002469765.1). Taxonomy (GTDB): domain Bacteria; phylum Bacteroidota; class Bacteroidia; order Flavobacteriales_D; family Sanyastnellaceae; genus UBA11663. Next base: position 3,368 of record DKNS01000137.1, read on the forward strand.
GGACGGCTTCCATGTACACTTGGTCCACGTCGGGTCGCTCTTCGCGGTCGACCTTGATGCACACAAAGTGGGCGTTCATGAAGTCGGCCGCCTCGGTGTTGGAAAACGTCTCGTGCTCCATCACATGGCACCAATGGCATGCGCTGTACCCCACGCTGACCAGCACCAGCTTGCGTTCAGCTGCGGCTTTCGCCCAAGCTTCTGGACCATATGGCAGCCAATGCACGGGATTGTGCATGTGCTGACGCAGGTAGGGAGAGGTCTCTGCTGCGAGGGCGTTGGGGGGTGGTGTGTGCTTGATGGCGTGGGACTCTTGGGCCCGAAAAATACGTTCAGGACAGGAGGAGAACGATTTGTTTCTAGAACGATGGTCAGGTCGAACCGACAGGTTATTTTTGGTGCCTTCGCATTGTCGTCACAATCCAAA
>DKNS01000137.1:4184-5181 GCA_002469765.1 Flavobacteriales bacterium UBA7382
TGGGCCTTGAGCATACTCGTCAAACGGAAGGGGCCGAGCTCATTGCTTCCGAGAATTACACCAGCGAAGCTGTCATGGCTGCGCAGGGAAGCATCTTGACGAACAAATACGCCGAGGGCTTGCCCGGCAAGCGCTACTACGGCGGATGTGAATTCGTGGACCAGGCAGAAAACTTGGCGATCGAGCGGTTGTGCACCTTGTTTGGCGCAGAATGGGCCAATGTCCAGCCTCACTCAGGGGCGTCTGCGAACAGCGCGGTGATGTTGGCCTGCCTCAAGCCAGGCGACACGATCCTTGGGTTTGATCTGGCCCACGGAGGTCACCTGACCCACGGTTCGCCGGTGAACTACAGCGGCAAATTGTACCGTCCCACGTTTTACGGGGTGGAGAAGGAGACCGGCACCATCGACATGGACAAAGTGGCGGAAACTGCCCGGACCGAGAAGCCCCAGATGATCATCTGTGGAGCGTCCGCGTATGCCCGTGAATGGGATTACGCGCAGTTCCGTCAAATCGCCGACGAAGTGGGCGCCATCCTGTTGGCTGACATCTCGCACCCTTCCGGACTGATTGCCGCTGGATTGTTGGACAACCCGCTCCCGCATTGCCACGTTGTCACGTCCACCACGCACAAGACCCTTCGAGGCCCACGAGGCGGTGTGATCATGGTGGGCAAAGATTTCCCCAACCCATGGGGCATCACCACCATGAAGGGCGCTGTGCGGTCGTTCGCGTCCCTGCTGGATTCAGGCGTTTTTCCAGGCATGCAAGGCGGTCCGTTGGAGCACGTCATTGCAGCCAAGGCGGTGGCGTTTGGCGAGGCACTCCGGCCCTCCTACAAAGCGTACTGCAAGCAAGTTGTTTCGAACGCGCAGGCCATGGCGGCGGCGTTTGTGGAACGTGGCTACGATTTGATCAGCGGTGGCACAGACAACCACCTCATGTTGATAGACCTCACCAACAAAGGTGTGACAGGAAAAGTGGCGGAGCAGGCCTT
>DKNS01000137.1:5563-12705 GCA_002469765.1 Flavobacteriales bacterium UBA7382
TTTGTCACCTCAGGCATGCGCGTGGGCACCCCAGCAGTGACCACACGCGGCCTGGTGGAAGACGACATGGTGCAACTCGTGGACTGGATGGACGCGGTCCTTCAGGCGCCTGATGACTCGTCGGTGTTGAAGCACGTCGGGGATGCCGTCAACGCCAAGTTTGCGCAGTACCCCTTGGTGAAGGTCTGACCATTCCTTACCGACCGACCGGCCAGGCTTGATTCTGTCAGGCCAGGGTGTTGAGGTCGTCGATGACGCCGGCCGCCACCGTTTGGTGGGTGGATGGGTCGATGAGCAAGAAGGACCCCGTGACTTTGTTGCGGCGGTAGTCGTCGACGAGCACTTCAGAAGCGGTCTTAACTTGAATGCGTGCGATGGCGTTCACGGAGATTTCTGACACCCCTTCGACACGGTGAAGGGTGTTGATGTCTATTTCGTGGTGAATCTTGGTGATTCGCGACTGGCTTTCTCTCGAAGTATGGCGCAGGATGTATTTGGCCCCAAGATTCATTGGCGTTTCACTCAACCAGCAAACTTTTGCGTCGAGAAGTTTGCCCTTGGATGGCTGGTTGTTGGGGCGTGCCAGCATGTCTCCACGGCTCAAGTCGATGTCGTCTTCGAGGGTCATGGCGACGCTCAGCGGAGGGAAAGCTTTGTCGACGTGCGTGTCACCTACAAAAATCTCCTTGATTTTGGTGGTTTGGCCACTGGGCATGGCGACCACTTCGTCGCCCACTTTGAACACCCCGGAGGCAACCCTGCCAGCGTAACCGCGGAAATCACGGTGGGCGTCCGTCTGCGGACGAATCACGTATTGAATCGGAAACCGGCAGTCTTGCAAGTTGCGGTCTGCCCCCACGTGGACGGTTTCAAGGTGATGAAGCAGGGTGCCACCGCCGTACCATGTGGTTCGCTCAGAGGGCTCCACCACATTGTCCCCAAGAAGGGCACTGATGGGGATGAATTTGATGTCCGTGATGTCCAAGCGTGATGAGAATTCCTTGTACGCCGCCACGATTTCGTTGAAGCGCGCTTCGCTGTAGTCGACCAAGTCCATCTTGTTGACGCACACCACCACGTGTTGCAACCCGAGCAGGGACGCGATGAAGCTGTGCCTGTGGGTTTGTTCCAAGAGGCCGTGTCGTGCGTCGATGAGGATGATGGCCAAGTCGGCAGTGGATGCGCCCGTGACCATGTTCCGGGTGTACTGGATGTGCCCAGGGGTGTCCGCAATGATGAATTTGCGTTTGGGCGTCGCGAAGTAGCGATAGGCGACATCAATGGTGATGCCTTGTTCTCGTTCAGCTTTGAGGCCGTCGGTCAACAAGCTCAGGTCGGTGCCGTCGATGCCTTTTTGGTTTGACGCGGATTCCACCGCTTCCAATTGGTCTTCGAATATGCTTTTGCTGTCGTACAGCAAACGCCCAATGAGTGTACTTTTTCCGTCGTCGACGCTTCCCGCGGTGGTGAAGCGAAGCAAGCCGTTGTGGTCTGTTTGTCCCATCTCTGCGTGCCTGTTCAATTAAAAGTAACCCTCTTTTTTCCGGTCTTCCATGGCGCTGTCGCTGCGCTTGTCGTCCATCCGTCCGCCCCGCTCTGTGATGCGGGTCGCCGCCACTTCTTCGATGATTTTCTCCAAGGTGTCCGCGTCGCTTTCGAAGGCGCCTGTGATGGTCAAATCGCCGAGCGTACGAAAACGCACATGCATCATTTCGGGCGTTTCGCCGGCGCGGAGGTTGAGGTGCTCTGAGTGGGCCAAAATTTGACCGGCGCGGCGGATGCACATGCGGTCGTGGGCGTAGTACAACGAGGGCAAGGCGATGTTCTCATGCAGGATGTAATTCCACACGTCGAGCTCGGTCCAGTTGTTCAAAGGAAACACCCTGAAGTGCTCGCCCGGGGCGTGCTTGCCGTTGAAGAGGTTCCACAACTCGGGACGCTGGTTCTTGGGGTCCCACTGGCTGAAATCGTCGCGGTGGGAGAAGAAACGCTCCTTGGCGCGGGCCTTCTCTTCGTCGCGACGTGCCCCACCGATGCATGCGTCGAATTGATGCTCTTCGATGGTGTCGATCAGGGTTGTCGTTTGAAGACGGTTGCGGCTGGCGTTGGCCCCAGTCTCCTCCTGAACTTTGCCAGAATCGATGGTGGCCTGCACACTGCCAACAATAAGACGGGCTCCCAAACGCGCCACAAGGTTGTCCCGGAACTCCAACGTTTCTGGAAAATTGTGGCCCGTGTCGATGTGGACCAAAGGCATGGGGATGCGCCCAGGGGCAAACGCCTTGGCTGCCAAGTGGGCCACCACAATGCTGTCTTTTCCTCCTGAAAACAGGATGGCGGGCCGGTCGAATTGAGCGGCCACTTCACGGAGCACGTAAATGGACTCTGCCTCCAGTTCGGTGAGGTGGTCAAGGTTGTAAGAGGCGTCGCTCATGTCGTCAGTTGTCATTCATCAATGCGTCTTCCGCGGAGTCCTCCCGACCCAGGCGTCCATATCGGAACCAGGCCCGCTCGTGGAGGTAGTACAAAATCATTTTGGTCACCATTTCCAACCCGCCGATGGTCAACCCCACGGTGACGTCGCCGGACACCAACCAACCGAGCAAAATGGTGTCGATGGTGCCCACGAGTCGCCATGTGATGGTTTTGGCGAGGTGTCGAATCCGGGAATGTTTGGCGTCCATAATGACCTACAAAATTAGTGGGGAAATCAACACCCGCGATGAGGTCAAAGTTGAACCTGTTCAAGCACCACGCCAAGGGCATCCTCAACCCCTTTTTGGGTGGTATCCACGTCGATGAATGCTTCCAGGGGAGGTTCGTAGTCCGAAGCGTGTTTGTCCTCCCTTCCCCGCAATTCAGTGGTGTGCACATACACTTCCGTGACGGAGGCGCGGGCCTTGAATTCTTCACGCAGTGCGCGGTAAGGGGCCACCAAGCTCACCACCACGGTGTGCCCTTTCGATTGAAGGAACTGGGCGATGGTTTGGGCTTTTCGGATGTTGTCCTCGCGGCCAACCCGCGAGTAATCTCCATTCACGGTCAGGGCGCGCAAATCGTCGCCGTCCACGTGGTGCACGACCAAGCCTTGCGCCTCGAGGTACGCCACCATGGCCTTGGCCAATGTGGTTTTTCCGTGGCCGGGTTGTCCTGTAAACCAGTAGATCATGTCGGCGGGTTAGGACTTCAACTGCAGCGTCTGAGCCCGGTCAGGACCGACACTCAGCACAGTGACTGGCACGCCAACGGCTTCTTCGATGAAGGCCACGTAATCCAACAGCGTCTGGGGCACTTCGTCGAGGGTGCGGATGCCTGTCAGGTCGCCAGGCCAACCGGGAAGGGTGGTGTAGACCGGCTCCACTTCGTCTGGGTTGATGCCGAAAGGCAAGTGGTCGATTTTTTCGTCCCGGTGCATGTAGTGGGTGCACACCTCAATTTCCTCGAAGCAGCCCAACACGTCGGCTTTCATCATGCACAATTGCGTTGCGCCGTTGACGTCCACGGCGTAGCGCAATTGCGGAAGGTCCAGCCAACCGCATCGGCGGGGACGGCCTGTGGTGGCCCCAAATTCGCGGCCTTCGGCCCGCATTTGTTCGCCCACTTCGTCATGAAGTTCGGTGGGAAAAGGGCCGGAACCCACGCGCGTGCAATACGCCTTGAAAATTCCAAACACCTCGCCCACGCGGTTGGGGGCGATTCCAAGGCCCGTGCAGGCCCCGGCAGAAATGGTGTTGGAGGAAGTGACGAAAGGGTAGGTCCCGAAGTCGATGTCCAGCATGGTGCCTTGGGCGCCTTCAGCCAAAATGCGCTGACCCGCCTTCAACGCACGGTTCATGTCGTGTTCGGAATCGATGAGCTTGAGTGTTTGCAAAAACGCCACTGCCTCCAGCCACTCGGCATCGTCCACGCTGAATTCGAAGCCGTCAAATTGCCCCAACATGCCCACGTGTTTGTCGCGCAAGGTGTGGTAACGCGACTCGAAGTGCGGGCTTTCGATGTCCCCGACACGAAGGCCATTCCGGCCGGTCTTGTCCATGTAAGTGGGACCGATGCCCTTGAGCGTGCTCCCGATTTTTGCCTTGCCTTTGGCGGCCTCCGAGGCAGCGTCAAGCAAACGGTGGGTAGGAAGGATCAGGTGCGCCTTTCGGCTGATGGCCAAAGAACCTGCCACGTCGACCCCGAGGCCGACCAGCGCGTCGATTTCCTTCTTGAAAATGATCGGGTCAATCACCACGCCATTCCCGACAACATTCAGGGTGTCGGGGCGGAAGACCCCGCTGGGGATGGTGTGAAGCACGTGCTTGATGCCATCAAACTCAAGGGTGTGTCCGGCATTGGGTCCGCCTTGAAACCGTGCAATTACATCGTACTCAGGGGTGAGTACGTCCACGATTTTGCCTTTGCCTTCGTCGCCCCATTGGAGCCCCAGCAGCACATCAACTTTCATGTTGCGCAGGAGTTGTGGCCCGTTTGCGGGCGTAGATGTTCAAACTGTGGTGCATCACCTCGATGTCGAAAATCTCTTCGAGGGTTGCTTTGATTTGCTGGATTCGGGGATCGCAAAACTCCAGCACCTCTCCGGTGTCGGCGAGGATCACGTGGTCGTGTTGCATGACCCGATGGCATTTTTCGTACTGGGCACTTTGGTCTCCAAACTGGTGCCGGCGCGCCAGGTTGCAGTCCAACAACAAATCCAGGGTGTTGTACAATGTGGCCCTGGACACCCGGTATTTCCCCTTGCCCATCACCTCGTAAAGGGTGTCCACATCGAAGTGGCCGTCGTAGCTGTAAACCTGCCTCAAGATGGCAAAACGCTCGGGCGTTTTTCTGTGCCCGTTTTGCTCGAGGTAAGCCTCGAATAGCCCCTCCACTTGGTCGAAGATGTCGTCGTTCGCCATGCAGCGGTGAAGATAGGGCATGTCAATCAGGGAGGTCGCCCTGTTCAGAAGTTTCCCAAGGGGGATTTTCAGGTCGCTGAGGGACTTGGAATGGGGCCAAATCAAAGCCATTCTCCAAGGTCCTGATGCCACCCTCTGGGCTTTGGGACAGGGCCACCCCGACCAAGGTGTTGTCCGCCACGTTGAGCGAGACCTGGGAGCACACTGCCTGGTTGACACGGACTTCCCCATCCAGGCTTGGCTCTGGAACCATGAAGTAGCTCAGCTGGCCGTTGCCGAGGACGTCCACCAATTGGAGTTGGCCCTCATCAAAATGGGCGTCCAGGGTGCGTCCTGAAATGCGATGGGCCAGGGTGTCGTTGGCTGGGGAAAGGACCACCGCATGTCCACGCATCCACAGCAACTCAGGTTGATTCTCATCCAAAAACAGGGTCAAGGAATCGCCTGAAAGCAGGTCCATGTGGGACCACATGCGGGGCGAGCCAAACACGTCGACCTGACCGAGTCGGCCGTCCCAAACGAGGGAATCTCCTTCCCCTTGAAGGTCCTTCGAGTCCATCCAGACGGAATCCACCACCGTCAGAAGGCTCGGGGCACGCCGCAGCTCCAGCCCTGAGAGGTGCAAGGTGTCTTTGCCGTCGATTTGCCTCAGCCAGGCCGGATGTACGGCATCGCCAAACACAAGGTCAAGGCTGTCGGTGAGGTGTTGCTCCGCCCGAATGCCACGGGCCACCGTTTGGCGGTCGCGGCTGGCCAGTCGAACGTGCCCGTGGGCTTCGCGCACTTCCTGAGTGAACCAGAGGCTGTCGCCCTCCACGGTGCCGGACTCGTCGGCGACGCGCACAGCCCCTGAGAGCCAGCCTGTGGGTCGCTTGGCGCTGCCCTGCGTATCGAGCACCAGGTCGCCTGCCTGGCACGTGAACTCGAAGTCGGACGAATTCCAAGTCGTGGGGCCTAAAAATGTGTGGTGGTCGTCTGGTCTGACCCAATGCAAAGAATCGCTGCGAAGCGTGTCTTGTTCCGACACCGCCAGGACCTCGCCTCCCAGTTGGAACAATTCGGCCTCTGCGAAGTACAGTCCGGTTTGGCTTGTCATGGTCCAACCGTTGTCGGTGATGTGTGCGCCTTTTGCGTAACGGGCTTGCTTGGAGGCCATTTGGTAGTGCAGGCTCGGGGCGGTCAACGTGGAGCCTTCGTGGTCGAACTGAACCTCTCCTTGGGCATCGACCCAATCGACGTCGGGCTTCAAGCCGATGTAGGCAGCGCGAAGCACGGTCGACGGGGGATGTTCCATCATGACATGGCCAAACACTTCAACGACCCCGTCGTCGAACCGCCACGCGGAGTCGCAGTGCAACACGCCGTCTTGGTGGCCAAGCTGGACATTCCCCAAGAGCCGTTGCGCGTCGGTGACGGCTGGGTCTCGCACGATTTGGTCTGCCGCGAGAATGTCCACGGTTTGGGCTTGCGATTGGTCATGTGACAACCACAGCGCCATGGCCAGGAGGAGAAAGACGACTGGCTTGCTCACCCTTCCTCTTGCAATCGTTCGACTGTGTGCACCCCAGGCACTTCCTCGAGGGCGCGCATGAGGGATTTCAGGTGTTCGGTGTCGGAGACAATCACGCGCGCCGCACCCTCGAACACGCCGTCCTTGGTCTCAAAGCTGATGGCGCGCATGTCCACCCGCATGTCGGCTGAGATGACACCCGTCACGGCGTTCACCAGGCCAATGTCGTCGATGCCGGTGAACCCCACCCCCACTTCAAACTTTTTGGCCGCCTTGCTCGCCCACTCTGTCTTCATGACGCGGTAGGCGTACCGAGACAGAAGGTTGGTGGCGTTGGGACAGTTCTGCCGGTGGATTTTGATGCCGCCGCTCACTGTGATGAACCCAAACACGTCGTCCCCGGGAATGGGATTGCAACAACCGGCCAGTCCGTAGTCCAGCGTGTCTTGCCCGTCTCCGATAAGCAGCACGTCTCCAGCATCTCGCTTGAGTTGCGTGATGCTCGCCGCTTCTTCCTGGCTGCCCACGTAAGCTTTGGACGAGACAGGCTCTGGGCCTTTGTCCCATTCCAGGCGGCCAGACCGAATGTGGAATCCCCCCACGCGGTCCAGGTCAATCAGCCCTGTGGCGATTCGGTGATGAAGGGCGTGGGGAGAGTCGACCTTGAATCGCTTGAGCATGCCGAGCATGGTGTCGCTGTGACCCTCGACCCCCACTTTGCGGAACCACTTCCG
>DKNS01000002.1 GCA_002469765.1 Flavobacteriales bacterium UBA7382
GATTTCATTTACACCAAAGTCGGCAACAAATTGCGCAAGGTGATGCTGGAAGATATTCTGTTCATCGAAGTCGAAGGCAAGTACAGTGCCCTCCAAGTGCGAGACAGGAAGTTCAATGTCAAAGCGTCTTTGAAGGACCTGCTTCACAAATTGCCTTCAGACAGATTTGTACGCGTCAGCCGGAATTTTGTTGTCAACCTCAATCAGATCTTGCACATCGACACATTCCAATACACAGTGAAAGTTGGGGATCTGGAAATCCCAATTAGCCGGACGTACAAAGAGGAGTTGATGAGGCACATCAACCTCATTTGAAAACACCCTTCAGTTTTCTGGAAACTTGAAGCCCACTCTTTTTAGTTGTCGGTCGGAGGAAGGGGGCGAGACCATTGTATCGTCTTGAACCAGTGCCCATTGTTCGGCAAAGTGCACGACAAGCCACAACCCGTTGTGTTCGTTTGAGGTGACCACGTCGTGTTCGAAAAGCCACTGGTTGTTCAAGTCTTTAAGCCCCAGGCATCGGTCTTTTTCGGAGTATCCCAACCTTTGTCCCCGCCACCACAAACCATCCTTGCTCGACCAAATTCGACGTCCCAGATGTCGCTCGTAGCCGACAATTTTGCCTTCTTGCCGCAGACGCCATCGGATCTCGTGTGCATTCGTCATCGGCGCGAAGGTGCAATGTAATTTTGGGGCATGGAACAAGCTCCACCGGACAAGGGCGCAGAAGGCAGCGAGGGAGGTACGGCACGCCGCCACTTCATCCAACAAATCATCGATGCGGACCGTAAAACGAATGTGCACGATGGCCGAGTTCATACACGCTTTCCGCCAGAGCCCAATGGTTTTCTTCACATCGGACACGCGAAGGCGATTTGCGTAAACTTTGGTTTGGCAGGCGAATACGGAGGCCAAGTCAACCTGCGGTTTGACGACACCAACCCTGTCAAGGAGGACACCGCATACGTCAACGCCATTCGGGAAGACATTGCCTGGTTGGGATTTGAATGGAATGGCGGAGAATTCTACACCTCGGATTACTTTGAGACGCTGTTTGGGTACGCGGTTCAATTGATCAAATCAGGCGACGCTTACGTGGACGAACAATCGGCAGAGGAAATTGCTTCCCAAAAGGGCACACCCACAGAGCCGGGGAGGCCGAGTCCGTTCCGGGACCGTCCGATGGATGAGAATTTGACTTTGTTTCAAGAGATGCGGGATGGCAAGCATCAGGAAGGCAGCATGGTGCTTCGGGCTAAAATTGATGTATCCCACACCAACATGCACATGCGAGATCCCTTGATGTACCGAATCAAGTATGCAACGCACCACCGGACAGGTGACACCTGGTGCATTTATCCGATGTACGATTTTGCCCACGGACAGTCCGACAGCATCGAAGGGATCACGCACAGCCTTTGTTCGTTGGAGTTTGAAGTGCACCGTCCATTGTACGAATGGTACATCCAGAAACTGGGGATTTTTCCGTCAAAGCAGCGCGAATTTGCCCGGCTCAACCTGGACTACACCATCATGTCCAAGCGGAAATTGCTTCGGTTGGTGGAAGAGGATGTGGTGGATGGATGGGACGATCCACGCATGCCTACGCTCAGTGGTTTGCGTCGGAGGGGCTATTCACCAGAAAGTGTTCGGGAGTTTTGTGACCGGGTGGGGGTGGCCAAACGAAACAACGTCATCGATGTGGGGTTGTTGGAGTTTGCGTTACGTGACCATTTGAACGCTACCGCCACACGTGCCATGGCCGTTCTGCGTCCCATCAAGATGGTGATCCTCAATTACCCAAAGGGCGAGGTTGACATGTTGCCCACTGTCAACAACCCTGAAAATCCCGCAGAGGGGACGCGAGACATTCCGTTTGGTCGAGAGCTCTTCATCGAGGCCGAGGACTTCAAAGTGGAAGGGGTCAACAAGAAGTGGTTTCGTTTGGCCCCTGGGCGGTCGGTCAGGTTGAAGAGCGCCTACATCGTGACGTACGTCGACCACAAAACGGATGATGCTGGCAACGTGACCGAAGTTCATGTGGAATACCACCCCAACAGCAAGTCAGGCTCGGACACCAGTGGAATCAAAGCGAAAGGCACATTGCATTGGGTGGAGTGTACCCATGCCAAAGACGCCGAGGTTCGCTTGTACGAGCGTTTGTTCAGCGATCCGAATCCTGACAGCCACAAAGGCCAGGATTTCATGGAGTTCTTGAATCCAGATTCGCTGGAGATTCTCCAGGGCTGCAAAGTCGAGCCGGTGCTTGCGGCAGCGAAACCTGGCCAAACTTGGCAATTCACCCGTCTCGGATATTTCGCTGCGGATTCCAAGTACAGCCAAGAAGGCAAGCCCGTCTTCAATCGGGCGGTGACCCTCAAGGACGGCTGGAAGGGGAAGGGGTGAGCCCCATTTGGGCACCCAATTCAAGCATCAAGCGCTTCGCCTCGACCACGTCGTTGCGGATGTCTCCGTCCAAGATGGCCTCTTTGATGGCGTTCTTGATGTCGCCCACAGGCCGCGAAGGAGGGATTCCAAACGCTTCCATGATTTCCTCCCCCGAGACGGGTGGTTGGAAATTGCGAATGTGGTCTTTCTCCTCCACCTCTTGGAGTTTCTCCACCACGATGTCGTAGTTCTTGAGGTACCGTTCCACCTTGGCCTCGTTCTTGGACGTGATGTCTGCACGGCACAAAATCATCAAGTCGTCGATGTCGTCTCCTGCTTCAAACAGCAGCCGCCGGACGGCGCTTTCTGTGACCACATCTTTGGTGAGTGCGATGGGGCGGAGGTGAAGCAGGACGAGCTTCTGGACGTACTTCATCTTGGCGTCCATCGGGAGCTTCATGCGTGCAAAAATCTTGGGCACCATGCG
>DKNS01000009.1:0-7297 GCA_002469765.1 Flavobacteriales bacterium UBA7382
CGGCGTGTGCCAGATTTGAAGGGGTTCAAAGGACGTCCGACAACCGATTTTGGCCGAGAGGGGTTGTTCAACCTCATGTCGTCCAGGGTCGATTTTGACGGAGCCCACATCCTGGACTTGTTCGCCGGCACGGGCATGGTGTCGTTGGAATTTTTGAGCCGCGGTGCCGCTTCTGTGACGGCGGTAGAACAAACCCCCAAGGGGTGTCGATTCGCCACCACCCAAGCCTCCAAGCTGGGCAGCGACGACCTGCACGCGGTGTGCGCCGACGTGTGGGGGTTTTTGTCCAAACCCTTGACCCAGTTCGACTTCGTTTTTGCAGATCCGCCTTACGATTTGCCAAAATTGACCGAGCTGCCCTCTGCAGTGCGGCGGTCAGGGATTTTGGCCGCGGGCGGATGGTTTGTGCTCGAGCACGGCGAGCGCGTGGACATGTCCCAGGAAGAAGGCCATGTTCTGACCAGGAAGTATGGCCACGTCCATTTCAGTTTGTTTACCTTCGATTGAATGCGACGCGCGGTTTTTCCTGGTTCTTTTGACCCTGTCACACGGGGGCACGAAAATGTGGTGCTTCGTGGGCTCAACTTGTTCGATGAAGTCATCGTGGCGGTGGGCAAACACAGCACGAAAGAGGGAGCCTTTTCCGTCGAGGATCGGCTTGAGATGTTGCGCGAAACATTCGCAGACCAGACCAGGGTCAAGGTCATGGCCTACACAGGGTTGACCTCCGAGTTCTGCCATAAGGTTGGCGCTTCGGCACTGTTGCGTGGGGTCAGGAACGGCACAGACTTCGATTACGAGAAGACAATTGCCCAAATGACCCGTCAAATGCATCCCGATTTGGACACTGTGATGCTCTTGACCGATCCTGTCTTCTCGGCGATCCACTCGACCGTGGTCCGCGAAGTGCTGGGCCACGGCGGAGACATTCGGCCGTTCGTTCCAGAAGCTTTGGCGGCTCGTTTCCCATGGAATTCGGCCGATTGATGCATCGGGTTTTTGGGTTTGCTTGGCTGCTCCTATGCGGACATTCCTTCAAGGGATGGAGCCAAACGGACGTGGTCATCCGTTGGGTGGACGAGCAAGGTCAGCCGGCGTGCCAGTCTGAAGGCGCGGGACATACCCTTCACGTCAGTGCCTGGATGGACGGGGTCACCCAACAAGCTGTTCAGGGTGCCGATTTGGTCGTCGACGAGACAGGGATCAGTGCTTGGAATGGAGCGGGTAGCGGGGTGTACACTTTGGAAGCTTTGCCGTGGGCCTGGACCCTCGTGGTGGACGATGCAGAACCACGCCAAGGCGACACTTTGACCCTCGTTTGGCCCTCCAGAAGGCCGTTGAAATTGAGGGGCAACCCGGCCACTGTGCTTTACCCGGATGGGCACCCTGGCGCGCGGCTGGCCCAATTCACCAGAGAACTTGAACAGGCCCAGGACACCCTGGATTTGGATCAACTCGTCGGACTGGGCTTGGTCGGTGGTGGTTTGGCTCAGACCCAATCCGCCCAATTGTCCCTTCGCAGTGCGTTGGACAGCGCCGCGTCCTGGCAGGTCAAGTGCATCGAAGGGTTTGTCATGCATTCTCTGTGGGGTGACCTCGCGCGATCGCAAGTTTTGGAGTGGCGCATGGGGCTTGGTGCCTCGGCTTTGGACACTGCGTTTTCTGTTTGGGATGGGGCTTTTGACCCAAGGTCTTGGGCTCAAAAAGTGGCTTCTCCAGGTTGGTGCTCGGCATGGGAGTTGGAGCATGAGTCGTGGTGGAAATCGTTGGAAGAAAGGAGAGCACCTTGGCGAAGCTGGGCTGCCACAGGTCAGGTGGACAGCCTCTGTCAGGCCATGTCTTGGACCCAGGATGAGGCGCACTTGGCGATGTGGTTGGGGCAATCTCAATCGTGGTCCCGCTGGGCAGAGGCTTGGTGGGATGTGAGGTGGCGAGACCACTGTGAAGTGGCTGAAATTCGGCGCTTGTCCGATCAAACCCATTCGCACCTTTCTTCGGCTCAATCTTGGGGTGACATGAGGTGGATGTTGCCCAACGGAGACTTGGAGCCCGCGTGGGCAGGGGAAGGGAGTTGGGGCCTTTGGCTCATCACCCGACACGGCTCAAGTGCTGGAGACCGAGAACTTGCCCTTCTCCGGAATTGGATGGTCAACGAAGCCGGTCCAGATGTCGCATGGGGGGTGTTGTCTGTGGACGGCGATGAACAAGGATTGTATGCAACCTTGAAAAAGAGAGCAAACGTACGCGAGCAGGTACGCTGGGTTGGACGGGATCCGGGTTGGTGGGACCGCTTGGATGTGCTTGGTGTGCCTCAAGTCGTGGTGGTGCGTCCGGATGGACAAATTCAAACCCACCAAGCCCCATTGCCTTCCGGAGGTCTGTTTTCGGCCATGCGTCGCTGGCAAAAACTGGAGGGATCCCGCCGCCGCTAAACCAACTCAGAGCAAGTTGTCCAGCACCTGCTGGATGCTCGAGAAGGTGTTGTCGAGCGTGGACTTGGGGAACGGCGGTGTCAACCAGGTCACATCTGTGATGCCTTCGATGGCTTGGGGTTGCCCCGGGGTGGCGTCGCCGTCGTGGGTCATGGGGTACCAGAAGGTGGTTTTCAAATGCACGACGCCGCCCGCTTCGTAGGTATGGAAGGTGCAAAATGCCTCGCCCACGATGGTGAGGTCTGTGATTCCAGTCTCTTCTTCCACTTCCCGCACTGCGGCCTCATCCAAGCGCTCTCCGGGCTCCAACTTGCCTTTGGGTAAATCCCATTTGCCGTTGCGTTGAATCCACAACACCCGGCCTTGATGGTCTTTCACCACCCCGCCAGCCGCAGCCAGTTCAGTGTACGCTGCGCAGAAGGTCATCCAGGTGAATTCCACGTTGTCGCAAAAGAGCGCAATGTCTTCCAATTCTGGACCCTGCTTCAAGATGGTGGGGAGGTCCCGAAGCATCTTTGCTGTGGGTTCCACGAGGTGCAAGCCATGGGTGGATTTAGAAGGCGGTTTGGCCGTCTCTAGGGCTGACATCGGGCGAAATTTCACCCGCCTGTTCAGCATGAATACATCGTAGATTTGTCCCATGGATACTGCGTCCGACCAGCGCCGAAAGGTAGCGGAATTCCTCCTCCGCATCAAAGCGATTCAGCTGCGACCCAACGACCCATTCACTTGGGCAAGTGGTCGCCTTTCCCCGATTTACTGCGACAACCGTAAAATTTTGTCCCACCCGCCCGTACGGACGTTTGTCCGACAACTTGCGAGCGAATTGATTGAGGACCGCTACGGCAAGCCAGATGGGATCGCCGGGGTGGCAACCGGAGGCATCGCACTTGGAGCCTTGGTCGCCCAGGAATTGGGGCTTCCTTTTTGCTACGTGCGGAGCTCGGCAAAAGCCCACGGCACCGGACAGCAAGTCGAAGGGGACTTGGGTGTGATGCGGAATGTCGTGGTCATTGAGGATTTGATTTCCACAGGAAAAAGCAGCCTCAATGCGGTGCAGGCCTTGCGCGAAGTTGATTTAGAGGTGAAAGGGCTTGTGGCCATTTTCTCATACGGTTTTGCCGATTCGGTTTCGCGGTTTGAAGACGCCAAGTGCCCTTTTGAAGTGTTGACCGATTACCCCACGATGCTCGCCCAGGCTCAAGCCGAGGGCTACATCACAGAAGACCAAAACACGCTGCTTCAAGGATGGTCATCCGATCCCGTGGCCTGGAGCGACTTGAACCAACCTTCATGACACGCATTGAATCTCCCTTGGTGGCCTTGAATGCAGATTGCGCCACCGTCGCATCTGACATCCAGCATTGGGAAGGCTTTGGTTCCTTGCTCGCAGAGGGCCCTGTCACCGATTTCAAATGGGAGGGAGATGCTTGTTCATTTAAAGTCGCAGGAGGTGTGGGCATCCACCTGGAGCGGACGTCCGATGGAACAGCCACCGAAGGGTCTGTGTTGACCTTGGCAACCAAGGCCCCAACTCCCGTAAAATTCACTTTGGATGTGGTGTTGACTCCCCATGGAGAAGGGTGCACCTTCAAAGCAGGATGCGACGCGGAACTCAACCCCTTCACCAAAATGATGGTGGAGCCTGCGTTGGAAGGCTTGTTTGGCAAGATGGCAGAAGCGCTTCAGTCCCGGTTCTGAGCCTGGTCCTCGAAGCGCCAAGTCACGTCGCCTGACTGGAGCCACTCTTCGTGGCGCCCATCGTCCCAATTGAACTTCGCCCGACCTTTATGATCCACATCTGAGAGGGAGCCTTTTCTAGTCTGGTTGGCCACGTCGAACGACCGAAGTTGGCCCAACCCAAACAGGTGGCCTTTGAAGCCTCGCACGATGGCAGTAGGGTTCATGGGGGCAGCCAATTGTTCCAGAAGGTCGCGTGTGACGAGGTCGCCCACCTCCGCCGGCCGCAAGGTGACTCCCCACGCCTCATGCAAGCTCGTGGCGTGAAACGGCGAAGTCAGCCTCTCTGAATTGATGTTCATGCCTACGCCAACCACGGTGGCGGTCCATGAAGTTCCGCGCCACAAGTTCTCGATCAGGATGCCAGCGCATTTGCGAGCTGACCCCGTGTGCGTGAGCAAGATGTCGTTGGGCCACTTGATCTGAACGGCCTTGTTGGAGGTGTTTTTCGGGCAGAGCCGCTCCAGGGAAGCTCGGATGGATAGTGCCACGGCCATGTTGAAAATGGAAGGTGTCCAGCCGGGTTGCACAGGGAGGGCAAGGCTCATGCTGAGGTCTTCTCCGTGGCGGGTATTCCATGTCTTGTGACGTTGCCCTTGGCCTGCAGTTTGTCCATCTGCCGTGAACAATGCCGGACCGTCCAACCTGTTTTCTTTTACCCAGGACAAGGCCCAAGCATTGGTGCTGGCCACGGAGGGTTGGTGAAGGTGGGTGAAGGTCACGGCAGTGCAGGGCTTTTGGCTTTCGTTGGCCAGGGTAAGCTGCCCAAAAGTAGTACCTTTGACAGGCTTGTTTGCGCATGAAATCAACTGCACCTCCTCCTACTGAAGCCTTGACCCAATGTGTGGTTCAGGGCCTCGACTCGCTGAAAGCCCAAGACATTGTTTCTTTGGACTTGCGACCCTTGACCCATGCCATTGCCTCCATGTTTGTGGTGGCGTCGGCCACAAGTCGCACCCAGGTCGAGGCGTTGGCCAGGGAGGTGGAGCGCACAACAAATGAGGTGTTGAATGAACGTCCATGGGGGGTTCATGGTTTGAGAGGGGGAGAGTGGGTGATTTTGGACTACAGCGATGTGGTCGTTCACATTTTCCACAGCGAGGCTCGGTCACATTACGCCTTGGAGGAGCTGTGGGGGGATGCGCCGACCGAGCAGCACAACACAACGGACTGACCATGGACAACAAGAAGACAAGCCCTTCCGACAAGGGAAAGAAGCCGGGCAACAAGCCGGGCCGCCAGATGAATTTCTACTGGGTGTATGCGATTGTAGCCATGTTCCTGCTCACCATGGTGATGGTCGGCGACTCGTCCTCCCAACGTCAGGTGCAATGGTCCGAGTTCAAAAAAATGGCCGAGAAGGGTCAAATCACGCGCGTCAGCCACGACGGCGCGAGTGCCAAACTCTACTTCACCGAGGCGGTCCGGGACAGTTTGACAGGGGGGAAATCCGATCCGCAGCTGCTCCAAGCGCTCTACGCCGGCGCTGACGCCAGCATGAACATTCCCAAGGGCGAAGCATACCAAACCGAAATGAAGGAACTGCAGGAAAGCCAAGGCTTCGACCTGCGTTACGAGCCCCCCAACGAATGGGGTGGGCAAATACTCTCGTGGGTCATTTTCCTCGGGTTGATGGTCGTGGTCTGGATGTTCCTCATGAGGCGACTTGGAGGCGGTCCTGCGGGCGGCGGCCAAATCTTCAACATCGGCAAGTCCAAAGCCCAGGTTTTTGAAAACGGTGAGGGCACCAATGTGACTTTCAAAGACGTCGCCGGGGTGGACGGTGCCAAGGAGGAGCTGCATGAAATCGTGGACTTCCTGAAGAAGCCCGACAAGTACACAGAACTTGGGGCCAAGATTCCCAAAGGCGCTTTGCTCGTGGGTCCTCCAGGTACGGGCAAAACGTTGTTGGCTAAAGCAGTGGCGGGCGAGGCCCAAGTGCCTTTCTTCAGCCTGAGTGGCTCAGACTTCGTGGAGATGTTTGTGGGTGTGGGAGCGTCCCGCGTCCGCGACTTGTTCAAGCAGGCCAAGGAGAAGTCTCCTGCCATCATCTTCATCGACGAAATTGATGCGATTGGACGGGCCCGCGGTAAAAACGCGAGCTTCGGCTCCAACGACGAGCGCGAGAACACCCTCAACCAACTTTTGACGGAGATGGACGGGTTTGGCACCAACAGCGGTGTCATCATTTTGGCCGCCACCAACCGTGCGGACATCCTAGACAGCGCATTGATGCGCGCGGGGCGTTTCGACCGCCAGATCTATGTGGACATGCCAGACGTGGTGGAGCGCAAGTCCATCTTCGAGGTGCACCTGGCACCGATCAAAACAGACACTTCCGTGGACATCGAGTTTTTGTCCAAGCAAACGCCTGGTTTCAGTGGGGCAGACATCGCCAACGTGTGCAACGAGGCGGCATTGTTTGCGGCACGGAAAGACAGAAAGTTGGTGACCCACCAAGATTTCCTGGATGCCGTGGATCGCATCGTGGGAGGGTTGGAGAAGAAGTCCAAAATCATCAGCGAAGACGAAAAGAGCACCATCGCGTTCCACGAGGCCGGACATGCAGTGGTGAGCTGGCTGGTTGAATTTGCTTCACCGCTTGTGAAGGTGAGCATTGTGCCTCGAGGTCAAAGTTTGGGCGCCGCGTGGTATCTCCCCGAAGAACGCGCCATCACCACCACCGAGCAGATGCTTGACGAGATGTGTGCAACGCTTGGCGGTCGTGCGGCGGAGGAAATCATGTTTGGCAAAATCTCCACAGGGGCGTTGAGCGACTTGGAGAAGGTCACAAAACAGGCCTATGCCATGGTGAGCGTGTACGGGTTGAATGAGCGTGTAGGCAACCGCAGTTATTACGACAGCCGTGGAGAGAACAGCTTCACCAAGCCGTACAGCGAGGAAACCGCCCGCATCATCGACGAAGAGGTGAGCGCATTGATCGAGCGCTCGTACGACCGCGCGAAGGAGATTTTGTCGAGCCACCGCGACAAGCTGGAGGCGCTCGCGGGCTCCTTGCTGCAGAACGAGGTCATTTTTAAAGAAGACGTGGAACGCATTTTGGGTGCCCGTCCTTTTGGCAAGGACAAGCAGCTTGCGGCCCCTGCGCCTGAAACTGCGCCTGA